>JBBQKF010000034.1:0-28266 GCA_038326615.1 Saccharofermentanales bacterium
AGTAAAAAAAGAATAAGAAAAGAATAAGAAAAGAATAAGAAAAGAATATGAAAAGAATATGAAAAGAATATGAAAAGAATATGAAAAGAATATGAAAAGAATATGAAAAGAGTAATTAAAAAATCAAATAACATTAAGAAAAGAATATGAAAAGAATAAGAAAAGAATAAGAAAAGAATAAGAAAAGAATAAGAAAAGAGTAATTAAAAAATCAAATAACATTAAGAAAAGAATATGAAAAGAGTAAGAAAAATGATAATTAATTTGTTTATTTACGTGAATTTGCCATAAAAATTGAATTAATATTATGTTTTGACTATAAATTTACATTTTTTATGTTGTTAATTTTCTAAAAAGTGATAAAATTAGTAGAGTAAATAGTACAGAGCTGTAGTTTTTATACAAATAGGGAAGAGTTTCCCAAAACTCGGAGGAAAAGAAATTGGAAACCGAAATTAAGCTTCGTTTCTTAGAACCTAATGGAAAGGAGCAAATTTTGTCAAACAAATGGATTAAGTCATTGGAAATGCCTGATTCATTGACCGTGAAAAATTTAAAAAACATATACTATGACACTGCTGACCGAATATTAGAAAAGAACAAAGCTGTTTTTCGTATCAGAAACGATGGAGACGATATATATGTCACAACTGTGAAGATTGGAAAGAGCGTTTCAGAAGGCTTGCATCAAAGACTTGAATGGAATGTAGAACAAGATGATGATCGGGTGGATGTCAAGTATTTCAGGAAAATGGCTGAGAGTGACGGCGATCCTGCTGAAATATTAAGTGATTTACTGGATTTGATTGAAGATAAGGATCTTGATGAAGTATGCTCGACTGAATTTGAAAGAACAACAATTCATCTTGGCTATGAAGATACATTGATTGAACTTGCATGCGATAGTGGTGTTTATAAATCTGGTCGAAAGGAACAAGCTTTTGAAGAGCTCGAAATGGAACTGATTGAGGGCGACACAAGGGCATTACTTGATTTTGGAGATGAAATTGCAAAAATTGTCAAAGTCGAGCCAGAAAACAAAAGTAAATATGGTAGATGTGTAGAACTTGCAATGCTAAATTTATAATTTATTATATGACAATAACTTATTTTACGTTCCCACTTACAGAAGTGGAGGTCTAAAAATATTGGATAAGGAAATTAAAGATACGCCATATGATATTATTGTTATAGGTGGTGGAGCATCAGGCATGATGGCGGCTATAAATTCGGGCCGCTTTTTTGCGTGTATAAACACCAAATGTAAAATTGCAGTTATCGAAAGACACCCCAAACTCGGTCGCAAATTACTTGCTACTGGTAATGGAAGATGCAATCTTAGCAATTGGAATTCGGGCGATTCTTTCGCTAATCATTATTATAGTGAAAACAACAAATTGTTTGAAAGTGTACTTGATTCATTTAGCCCTAAAAAGTCTATCGAATTCTTTGAGAGTATAGGTATACTATGCAAAACGAAAGAATATGGAAAAATATATCCTTTTTGTGATCAGGCGCATAGTGTAAACGAAGCATTGAAACAGGAACTTAAAAATTTGCATATTGATATGATAAAATCAACAGAAGTTTTTGATATTTCCAAAAATTCAAGGACAAATGGAACTCAAATTACCCGTGAGGTAGTAAATAAATCAAACCCCGAATTTGAATCTGAGAATCTTATTGTGCAAAAATTTGATATAAAATCTTTTAAACCTATTAAATTACAAGAAAGTTATGGGATATCAGATAATCTTTTTAAAATTAGTTGCAAAAAAATTGCTAAAAACACAGAGAGTGAAAACACAGCTAAGTCTAATTTGAATTCAATTTCTACGAAAAAAATGTTGGCTGAGTCTGGAATAGAGATTGAATTGGGGATTAAAGTCGAAATGTTCGAAATGTTTGCAAAGAAAGTTATAGTGGCAACGGGGGGCAAAGCATCTCCAATGCTTTCATCAGATGGATTAGGTTATGGACTCTTAGAAAAATTTGCACACAAGAAAACATTTACGTTTCCGGCAATTGTTCAAATTAAAACAACTAAAGATTTTGTATCTTCACTTGTCGGCACTAAATGGGATGTGGGAATATCATTACTGAAATCGAATAAAGATGGAAGAAACATTATCAGGAAAGAATGCGGCGAACTTCTTTTTACTTCATATGGGATTTCAGGACCTCCTGTTTTACAACTTGCCAGGCATCTTAACGGGTATTATGAGAAGCGCAATGAGAATAGCGAATCCACTAAAATTAAAGAATCTATCAAGAATAAAGAATCTATTAACAATGCAGAATTTATCAGCATTAAAGAATCCATTGGTATTATAAGTAGAGAATCCAGCAATAAAGAATCAATTGGTAGTAACAAAGAGCCTAAGAGCCAAGAAGCAAATAAAAGAACGGAATTAATTAAAGTTAACGAAATAATTGGGGAAAATGAACCAATTAGTAAATGGGAATCCATCAGTAAAAATAAACCAAATAAAAATTGGGAACCAGGTAAAATTAATGAGTCAATTAAAATTAATGAGTCAATTAAAATTAATGAGTCAATTGAAATTAATGAGTCAATTATAAATAATGATCCAGTTGAAATTAATGAGTCAATTGAAATTAATGAGTCAATTATAAATAATGATCCAGTTGAAATTAGTGAATCATATGGCAAAATAGAATACTATGCAATAATTGATTTCTTAATGGAGTTTACAACAAAAGACCTTATTGAATTATTTTCAAAAAGAATTAGGGATATGTCAACTAAACCAATGCAATACTTACTTGCTGGCGTTTTACCTGATAAAATTGCGATTGCTCTAACAAGGAAAATAGTGCGCAACATTGATTTACGAACAATTTCTGAAATTACACAAACTGAGCTTGCAGTGCTTGTTAAGAACCTTAAGGCGTTTCCGCTCAAAATAACCGGTACATGTGGGTTTGAAGAAGCACAGGTAACAGCAGGTGGGATGAGTTGTGATGGATTTAACAAGCGAACACTTGAATCAAACAATTGTGAGGGATTGTTTGTTGCTGGTGAAGTTTTGGATGTTGATGGTGATTGTGGAGGATATAATCTGCAATTTGCATGGGCAAGCGGATATGTCGCTGGAATTAGCGCAGCAGCATCTTTGAAAAATCTTACTGCTAAACATATAAACAAAAAGAATTACCAGGAAGAAAAAATTTGAAACACCATGAAAATGGTACTTTAATTAAAGAGGGAAAATAAAAATGAAATATCTGATAGATGAAATTAAATGTAGAATTCCATATAGTCAGGACGATTTCTATATGGCAGTGCAAACAAATGTTGATAAAAATGAAATTGCCAGGACTGGACTTATCGAAAAATACGGTGAAGAAGGCATACAGCAGATTTTTATTAGTTCTTCTAATTGCAGAGTCTTGAAAAAATCAATTGATGCAAGAAAGAGACCCGTGCTTTTCGATGTTTACAATGTTGAAATATTTTTTGATGAGGAAAATTCAACTGATTTACCACTTAGTCTTTATAAGAGTGATATTGAGCATGACCAAAACTATGGAAAAGATATTATAGGAAGAAGTGAGAAAATTAATAATGGTGAGATTGTAAAGGGTATTTTAAAAATTAACGATAAAGTGAATACTGGGGACATTGAGGGTATTAAGAATTTAGAGAGTATCAAAAGTATTGCGAAAATAGAGAACAGTAAAAATGTTAAGAGAATTAATATATTTAGTGATAGCAGTATTTTAGAAAAAATAGACAATGAAAATATTATGAGTATTAATAACATAGAGAATTGTGAGAATAATGAGAATAAAGAGAATTTAGAGAATTGTGAGAATAATGAGAATGATGAGAATAATGAGAATAAAGAGAATGTAGAGAATTTAGAGAATTTAGAGAATTTAGAGAATTTAGAGAATTTAGAGAATTTAGAGAATTTAGAGAATAATGAGAATTTAGAGAATTTAGATAATACAGGAAATTTAAAAGAAAAATGTGTTATGAATAATTCAGAGAATTCAATCGGTATTAACAATGAAATATTGATTGAAAAACTTAATAATCGCATATTTATTGTTGGCAGTGGGCCAGCAGGATTATTTGCGACCCTATATTTAGCGACAAAAGGATTAAAGCCTGTTTTAATTGAAAGAGGCAAGTGTGTTGAGAAACGCATTAAGGATATTAATGAATTTTGGGATAAGGGGATTTTAAAACCGGACTCAAATGCGCAATTTGGTGAAGGTGGTGCTGGCACATTTTCTGACGGCAAGCTTACCACGGGAATTAAAGATCCAGCATGCCGTATTGTCCTTGAAACACTTGTGGACGCAGGGGCACCTAGAGAAATGTTATATATGACAAAACCACATATTGGCACCGACCTTTTAAGAAATATCGTAAAAAATATTCGTCTAAAAATCCAGGAACTTGGCGGCGATGTTCTTTTTGAAACAAAGCTTTCAGGGGTGAATTTTTCTGATAACAAACTTACTGGAATTGAAATAATTCAAGACAATTATGATGAGAATTTTACGGCCAAGACATATTCAATAATTACGGATAACATTATACTTGCAACAGGTCATAGTGCAAGAGATACGATTCGTATGTTGATTAACAAGGGAATAAGCATGCAAGCAAAACCTTTCTCAATGGGAGTTCGAATTGAGCATCTTCAAAAAAATATAAACGAAAGTCAATATGGAAAACAAACCACGGATATCGCACAATCCTTGCCAGCTGCAGATTATAAGCTTTCCTGTCATTTACCGAGCGGAAGAGACGTTTACACATTTTGTATGTGTCCCGGAGGGCAGGTAATCGGCGCATCTTCAGGTGAAAAGCAAGTTGTAACCAATGGGATGAGCCTTTATTCCAGAGCATTAGATAACGCAAATAGTGCCGTTCTCGTTAATGTAACGCCTGATGACTTTGAGAGTGATTCGCCTATTGCTGGGATTGAGTTTCAGGAAAAATGGGAACGAAAAGCTTATGAATCTGGCGGTGGAAATTTCTATGCGCCTGTTCAATTTGTTGGCGACTTTATTGAGAATAATTCTAAAGTATATAATGAAATGCAAAATGAATCAAAAAGTATAAAAATGAATTTGAAATTTAAAAGTCAATACGAAAAAGTTATTCCGACATACACCCCGGGGGTCAGATGGACAAGAATGGACTTGTGTCTTCCTGATTTTATAACTAACTCAATTCGCGCAGCACTTCCTATATTTGATCGAAAACTTAATGGATTTGCATCAAAGGGTGTAGTGATTACAGGCATTGAATCACGAAGTTCATGCCCCGTCAGAATCTTGAGAGATGAAAATCATATGTCGAATATTAAAGGTTTATTTCCTTGTGGAGAAGGAGCGGGCTATGCTGGCGGCATAGTGTCTTCTGCAGTTGATGGTATTAAATGCGCCGTGAAATTATATGAGCAAAAAAGCAAAGTAGTTTAGGTTAGTGATGGAATGAAACAAAGTGACCTACTCTCACCACCTGTAGAGGAGAGAGTTTCTGGCATTTCCTATAATTATTTTCGTCTGATAATTATCAATATACAAATTGTTTGAAGTTGTCGTATATACAATAAAATAAGGTATCACAGGCTTTATTAACTGCTATAATTATACCAAAAATACTGCTATATTTCAATTGGGAATCATTCATTATTTTTCATTATTGGAATGTTTACAGATGCTTAATATTTTGTTTGGTTTCGTCATGGATTTTGTTATCAGTTGGTGAATTATCATTCACATCATTTTGATTGTTTTTCTTAACGAACATAGCACGCATTACGGCGTCATCTCCGAATCTTTCGCGTATCAGGTCAATTGCTTTTTCGACATTTTCGTTTTTTTCTTTGCGAAGGGAAGAATCAAAAAAAGACATCTGGACAGGAGCGGTTGATTCTTCCATGTTTGTTACGCGGATGCCCAGCGAGCGCAAAGGCTTGCTTGCTCCTAGATGCCAGTTTTCGTGGAGCAAGCGCATTGCTGCTGCGATTATATCGCCGGACACACAAGTTGCAGCAGCAAGTCCGCACTGGCGCTCGATGGAATCGAGGTCACAATCGCGAAGACTTATTGCTACAGTGCGACCTCGAAGGCCGTTTTCGCGAAGACGTCTAGCAACACTTTCGGCAAGTATAGTCAAAACGGCCTTGGCATCCTCGTACGTTCTGACATCATGGGGCGTCGTAATACTATTGCCTATGCCTTTTGCACGGACACTAGCCCAGTTCTTCTCAACATTGCTGATATCGTAACCATTGGCATAGGCCCACAAAGTGCCGCCCCATTTCCCGAATTCTTTAACAAGAAAAGCTTCATCTAAAATAGCGAGACGCCCGATTGTGCTTATTCCAATTCGCTTGAGTTGCTTAGCGGTCTTACGACCAACAAAAAGTAAATCTTCAACAGGCAATGGCCAAACAAGGTCTTTATAATTCTCCCGAGTAATTATTGTAGTCGCATCGGGCTTTTTCATGTCACTACCCAATTTTGCATATATTTTATTCCAGGAAATTCCTACTGATATTGTAAGCCCAAGTTCATTTCTTACAGCGGCTCGTATTTCATCAGCAATATGGGAAGCATCCCCCATTAAAAGGGTGCTTCCAGTAATGTCAAGCCAACACTCATCAATCCCGAATGGTTCAATTGCGTCGGTATATCGTTCATAAATTTCGCGGACTAATTCCGAGTAATGGGAATACTTTTTCATATCGGGGGGAACGATAACTAGGTTTGGACATTTTGCTTTAGCCTGCCAAATGGGTTCTGCTGTTTTAACACCACATACCTTCGCAAGTTGATTTTTAGCAAGAATTATTCCATGTCTTTTTTCGACACTCCCACCAACAGCAACTGGTTGTCCCTTAAGCTCGGGATGATATAAACATTCAACAGAGGCATAAAAATTATTCAAATCGCAATGCAAAATAATCCGGTCTGATAAAAAATTATTACCGCAATCAGTTTTAGTTTCACCTAAATTACCTGGCATTCCGAACAAAAGAAATCCCCCTTGAGCAAACATTATAATTTATTATAAAAAATAAGGAACAAACGTTTGCTATATAATTATATCAAGAATTTGCAAGAAATGAAACAAAAATTTGAAATGAATCTATTGAATATTGACAATATGGATTTGTAGCAGTATTATTAAATTAAACATATATATATTCTATGCAATGATAATTAAATAATATTAGCAATTGCAAATTGATACTGTAATAATAATTTGATAGACAATTGTTAAAAATAATAGTAATAATAAACAGCCGAATGGAGTAACAAATGAAATTTTCATCTAAAGGAAGGTATGCGATTGCTTCTTTGATTTTTATGGCTTTAAGTGCACACAATGAAGAGCAAATTACTATTATTTCTATAGCACAAACGCTTGGGATTTCGAAGATTTATCTTGAACAAGTTTTTTCAATGCTAAAGCGAGCAAATATAGTGACATCAATTAAAGGCGCGCAAGGTGGTTACAGGCTGGTATCATCGCCAGATAAAATTACTGTCGGCGAAATTGCAAGAGCAGTTGAAACAGGACTTTTCGAAAAAGCAGACAGCACAGTTGCACTCGAAGCTGAACATATAGACAAGGCAATGGAAAGTATGATTTGGGATCCTCTTGATTTGTCAATTTCAGAAACGCTTGACAGAATTACACTAAAATCATTAGCTGATGAGTCCGATAAAACAAAAAACGGCGAAAATTATATGTTTTTTATCTAAACAGATTAAATTTTGTAGTTTTTAAATTCACAAAGACTTTATTTTATAATTTATAAAGGTTTAAAAAGACTATATTTTTATAACAAAAAAACAATTGACACGAAAACGAAGTTGCTATATAATTAAAACATATTAAACATATATGAATGAAATGCAATGGAGGAAAATTGTATGACGAATATTTATAAGAATCTAACAGACCTAATTGGGAAGACACCATTATTGGAATTATCTAATTATAATACAGACAAAGAGCTTAAGGCCACTATTTTGGCAAAACTTGAATATTTCAATCCAGCTGGGAGTGTTAAGGACCGAATAGCAAAAGCTATGATTGAGGATGCTGAATCAAAAGGATTACTTAACAAAGATTCAACCATTATTGAACCTACTAGTGGAAACACTGGAATAGGGCTTGCCTCAGTTGCTGCTGCTAAAGGATATAAAATCATCCTTACAATGCCAGAAACGATGAGCATGGAGCGTAGAAATCTTCTCAAAGCATATGGTGCTGAGTTAGTTTTAACTGAAGGAAGTAAGGGTATGAAAGGTGCTATTGCAAGAGCAGCTGAAATTGCGGCAGAAACACCAAATTCATTCGTACCTGGACAGTTTGTAAATCCTGTTAATCCACTTGTTCATAAGAAAACAACAGGTCCCGAAATTTGGGAAGACACTGATGGAAAAGTTGATATATTTGTGGCAGGGGTTGGTACAGGTGGTACAATTAGTGGGGTTGGTGAATATTTGAAATCGCAAAACCCTAATATTAAAATTGTTGCCGTTGAACCATTCGATTCACCGGTTTTATCTGAAGGTGTCGCAGGTCCTCATAAAATTCAAGGGATTGGTGCTGGATTTGTGCCGGATACATTGAATACAAAGATTTATGATGAAGTTATTAAAGTTCAAAATGATGAAGCATTCGTTACAGGCAGAGAGATTGCAAAATCTGAAGGGCTTCTAATTGGCATTTCATCAGGAGCTGCAGTTTTTGCAGCAACACAGCTAGCAATGCGACCTGAAAATGAAGGTAAGACTATTGTCGTACTTTTGCCAGACAATGGAGAACGCTATTTGTCTACTCCTTTATTTATCTGATAATATCTTTTATTACTTCACCGGCTAGAATCATACCAGCAACAGAAGGGACAAATGCAATACTTGCGGGCACCTGCCTGCGGATAGTGCATTTTCTTTTTGTGCCGGGAGGACAAATACAATTATTTTTACAATCATTTTCATCATTTTCGTCATTTTCGATAGGTTTACCAGGAATCTCCTTTGAAAAGACGACCTTTAATGAATCGATATTGCGAGCTCTGAGTTCTTTTCTCATAACTTTTGCTAGAGGACAGACAGATGTTTTGTAAATATCAGCTACCTCGAAAAGAGTCGGATCTAGTTTGTTCCCGGCGCCCATGCAACTAATTATTGGAACATTGACATTCTTTGCTCTTACAATTAGTTCAAGCTTAGCAGAAACCGTATCGATTGCATCAACAATATAGGAATATGATGCAAAATCAAATTCATTTGCATTTTCTGGCGTATAAAAAACCTGATGCGTTTCAACTATAGCATCGGGGTTTATGTCAAGTATTCGCTCTTTCATAATTTGGACTTTTGGCATACCCACGGTTTTTCTTGTCGCTATTAATTGACGGTTAATATTTGTGAGGCAAACAACATCATCGTCAAAAAGCACAATATGGCCGACTCCACTTCTTGCAAGAGCTTCAGCACAATAAGAGCCGACACCGCCAATTCCAAACACAGCAACTTTAGATAATTTTAACTTCTGTACAGCAGGTGATCCTATTAATAACTCAGTTCTTGAAAATTGATTAAGCATTTTATTCCTATCCATTCTAAAATCTAAAATCTCTTTTAAAAATATTAATAAATTATTTATTCTAATAACACATTCTACACTAATAACTCAAAAGATGCACCATGATAGTCTTATTATTAATTTACAAGACAATAGCGTTTACTCAGTATAACCAGATATGATTATATAATTCAAGAATGCACTGTAACCACCCAAATTGATATTGTAGAAATAGTGATTTCTCAATTATTTCAATAGAATAGTGGATTTATAATACTTACTGAGTAAACACGATAATCATTCAATTTTATTTTATTGATTTAATACTATTACAAACAGGACAATTTTGCAATGAAAAAGGCATTTCAAGACTACAACTTTCAAGAAGTTTCGCATTAGTTAAAATTTCAGTAGCAGTTCCATCAGCTTCGATTTTGCCGTTTTTCATGAGAATTACTCTTTGGCAGGTGTCATAAACCATATCGAGGTCATGGCTTGTAATAATTTTAGTGTGTTCGAATTTGTTGAGCAAATTTATAACCCTCCTTCGGGACTTAGGATCAAGAGCTGATGTAGGCTCATCCATAATCAAAACATCAGGTTGCATTGAAAGTACACTAGCTATCGCGGCAGAGCGCTTTTCGCCACCTGATAATTTAAAAGGTGCACGGTCTTTTAAATGGACAATCCCCATTGTTTCAAGTGCCTTCATAACGCGTGTCTCAACTTCCATCTCGTCTAGTTTGTAATTTCTTGGGCCGAATGCAACATCATCGTAAACGGTTGTCATGAAAAGTTGGTCATCGGGATTTTGAAACACCATTCCAAGTCTTTGTCTTATCATCGAAAGAGTTTTTTTCATTACGTGGACATCTCCAACTAAAACCCCACCTTTGTCAGGGAATAAAACTCCCATTAGCAACATCAGCAAAGTGGATTTACCAGCACCATTTGCACCAATAATTCCAACTGACTCCCCATGATGAATTATAAACGATAAATCATTAATTGCTTCGAACCCATCCGGATAAGAAAAATGTGCATTTTTAACTTCTATTTTGTGATGACTCATTTTTTATACTCCCATTCTAATTTGCAAAGAGGATATTTTGAGATGTTATTACAATAAAACCTAATAGTATCTATTCAATATTTCCCCAAATTATATTTTGAAATTACTTTCTTTTTGAATTTAATCCCTTTTATATTAAGTTTTCCATATCATTTTGTATTAGTGTTTACCAATTTATTTAATATATTATTTCTTCTGATATAAAAGTCATCTTTAAGCAATATCTTTATGTGTCTAATTTCTTTGCGTTTTCGTCTCTTTTAATACTTATAAATAGCCAGATAAGAAAAAATCTTTGTTTCTAAAAAAACACAGACCCTAATAACGCTGGAAAATCAAATATTCTGGCTATTATAAAAAATAAAAGCCAGCCACAAAAAAATAAAACATCTTTGGTTTTTTGGTTAAACCACCTGGAATTTGCCTTATTTTCTCTATTAGAACTATTAGAACTATTAGAACTATTAGAACTATTAGAACTATTAGAACTACTAGAACTATTAGAACTACTAGAACTATTAGAACTACTAGAACTATTAGAACTATTAGAACTATTAGAACTATTAGAACTATTAGAACTATTAGAACTATTAGAACTATTAGAACTATTAGAACTATTAGAACTATTAGAACTATTAGAACTATTTTCTCTATTAGAACTATTAGAACTATTTACATTACTTACAAACTCGCCTGTATGATACTCCCCATCAAACCCTCTAAGGTTCATAGACTGATATAATCGCTGTGCTCGGTCAAAAGTACGAAGTAATAATTGCCCTGCAAAAGACCCCCACACTTTAAAAGAAATGCCTTTTTGACCCGGAGCCCGAAGGGAGTATGCCATAGTCATTCTTGAACTTTCTTCAAGCAAAACGGAAATATACCTATATGTCAGCAAAAGCTGGAGAACAAATACTTTAGGGACCTTTAACTTGCGCATAGCGTATGCCAGCTTGTCTATTCCTGTTGTAGCAATAAGAAGAACGCTTGCAGAAACTGTCAGCATGCTTTTTATAAAAATAGACAAAAATGTAAGCCACCCACGAGTTATAAAAAATCCGCCGAATACAACTTGTTGTGTATCAAAGAAGGGGTTTAAAATTCCAATTCCAATTATAAATGGTAATACTATGAGCAATTTCTTAATAATTGGACCAAAAGGCAATTCAGCAAATGTAAATATAATTACCGGATAGAATACGAAAGGAAGAAGACCTGATATTTCGTATTTCCCGAAAGATATAACAAATACTAGATATATAATTGTTGTTAGTAATTTTGAGACAGGGTTGATCCTATGTATGGACGTTTTTAGTCGTGCTAAATCATCAAATAACCGTATGTTATAGATTGAATCAACAATGTTTGACATCCACGTTCTCCTTGCTCTTCCTTTTTTTGAACCTACTTATAAGAAATCCAGTGAAAATCGCAAGTGCGAAAGTCAATATGCCTCCAAACAATCCGGCAACGCTTTTACCCAAATTTATTTTATCAGTAATTGACCCTTCCACTAAAACAGGATTTTCAATGGAGGTTTTATTATGGAATATTGTGTAATCACTAAACACAGAAATTTTATTTTGAATATTTGCGGCAAATTGGTGAATGCCGTCAGGTAATTTTAATTCTGCTGTTCCTGCGACTTTTTCCATTGACCACTCAAGTCCATCAGGTTTTTCTGATGCAAACCAGGAAACAAAGCCACCTATAAAGATAGCAACTACAGCAAGCATCGTAATTATTTTAAACGAAGAATGCTTTCTTAAAGATTGCGTTGGCAATTGGATTTCTATCATTTCAGGTCTTGATTTCCAAACAAAAGAAACAATGGTTGCCGTTAACAGCCCTTCAACAATACCTATTGCCAGATGAATCGGTTGCATCATCATTAAAAATGAGCCAAAGGGTAATTCAGTTTTACCAGAAAATACAGTTTCTAAAACTACACCAAATGCACCTAATTGAAGTCCGACAATAGATGAAGCCATTGATGCTATAAATATTCTTTTCTGAGATAGTTGCTTTCGGGTGAGGTTTCTATATATTAAGGGATACACAATAAAACAAGTGAAAAACCCAAGGTTAAAGACATTTGCACCGATGGCAAGTAATCCGCCATCTCCAAAAAACATTGCTTGAATAAGAAGAACCGAAAGCATTGTGAGAAAACCAGCAAAAGGTCCAAGAAGAATCGAAAGAAGCATTCCTCCACCAATGTGTCCACTAGAACCTGTACCTGGTATAGTAAAATTAATCATCTGGGCAGCAAAAATGAAGGCGCCCATAACACCCATCAACGGAATTTTTGAACTGTCAGCATCACTTTGTAGTTTTTTAATTGAATAAGCTGCAAGTCCTGTTGTTACAGCAATCATAGTTCCACCAACCATTGGTGAAAGAAGGGCATCTGCCATATGCATAAAAAAATCTCCTTTAAAATAAAATAACCCCTGAATGGAGGTTTAAATAGTCCCTTCATGGGTCATTTTTTTAAAACAAAGAGTAATGTATAATTTCCAGATACCTTCATGGCACCGATTGATCATTTAATCATTCAAATCATTCAAATCATTCAAATCATTTTAATCATTCAAATCATTCAAATCATTTAAATAACTTAAAAACATAACAGCGATTGAAAACAAAATCCTATGCTTTTGCATGGGTTTTTGTAACATAAATATATCATGGTGACAAATTAAAGTCAAACAAAACGAGAGATTTAAACAAATACATACAAAATAATATAAAATTATACAAAAATCATCGTTATTTATTTATCCTAATCAATTATCTCAGGCAGATTACAAATTTACTTATAGTCAGCTTCATTATCATAACCAAGATTTTCCCAATAGCCTTTATATCCTGTATCTGCGGAGAGTTCAATAGAGTTTATCCATCTAGCCCATTTATATCCCCACTTGTTTTCTGCAACAAAAATGAATGGGAAACCCAATGATGAGGGTAAAGGCAGGTTGTTAACATCGTATGCCATCATAAGATTGTTATCAATAATGGTCTTTAGTGGGAGGGATGTAGTATATCCATCTACAGCATGGAATATGATTGTTTTTGCCTCTGCTTTAACATTAGATGAGGCGAGCAAATCCTTCATCAGAATTCCTTTCCAAAATAATGTTGCATCCCAGCCTTCTACACAATGTAAAGTTAAAAGACGATCAACTGCAGGCATATTGCGAACATCCTCATATGAATAAGTTTTAGGATTATCGACAAGCCCTTCAATTTTTAGTGAATAGGTATTAATATCAACCGTTTGTATTCCTTTAATAGAGTTATCCCGTGGACCTATAGCAGGATCAAGCGCTTTGCCGTTGTATTCTTTTAGTTCCCCTTTTTGATAACGATCTAAAGTTGCAGATGCCATAACATCGGAGATGGTGATATTTGAATTATTTGGTTTCGAGGATGTAGAAGGACTTGAAAAACTACAAGATGATAGGAATATTGATGTTGTTATGATAAAAATAGCTATTATTTTCATAAAATTTCCCTTTCTCACTAAAGTTTTGTGATTAAAAAACTATTATAATAAATAATTATATCACCTAAAATTATTAATTGAACAATTATTTCAAATCCAATTAAAAATCAAACTCAAAAGCAACATGATATTTAAGAATATAACTATTGCAGCTATTACGATAAGAATTATTTTTGTTACTAAAGTGTTTGCGAATTTACCCATAACTTTTTTAGAGGAGGTTAGGTACAGCTGTAATATGATGGTAATTGGAAGCTGTATACTTAAAAACATCTGTGAATAAATTAATCCCATGAATGGATCTGAAATGAAAAATATTATTAGCAACGCAATAAATAAAGTTGCAAGAACTCCTATTTTCGAATGAGTATCTTTAATGTCGTAAGGTTCTTTGAAAATTCCTGCAAAGATGCTACCCGAAGCCATTCCAGCGGTTATAGTAGATGATATTCCAGAAAAAAGTAATGCAAGTGCAAAAACGACCGCAGCTTTATTTCCGAGGAGAGGTGCCAACATTTTATCCGCTTGCTGCAATTGTGTAACAACTATATTGTTTGAGAAAAAAGTTGCGGCTGCGATAAGAATCATGGCACTATTAATTGCCCATCCTACAATCATCGAAAACAGAGTGTCTGCGAACTCGAATTTCAACTGTTTTTTGATAGTAGCATCATCAGTAAGATTCCATTGCCTGCTTTGAATGATTTCTGAGTGTAAAAACAAATTATGCGGCATGACAACTGCTCCAAGAACGCTCATTATTATAAGCATTGACCCATTTGGAAAAGAGGGAATAACCCAGCTTCTTGCAGCTATTCCCCAGTCAACTTTTACAAGAGTCAGTTCAAAAAGGAAAGCGAGTCCTATAAGAGAAACAAATCCGATTATCCATTTCTCAAGTTTTTTATATGAATTTGTTAAAAGCATTACTATTATAAGTAAAAACGATAATGTGCTGCCTATTTTAATAGGTAATCCAAAAAGCATATTCAGCGCAATCGCTGCACCGAGAATTTCGGCTAAAGCAGTTGAAATTGCTGCAAACATTGCTGTTGTAAGTACAGTTTTACTTATCCATGGCTTAAGATGGTATGATGTTGCCTCGGAAATGCAATAACCCGTGGCAATTCCAAGATGCGCGGCATTGTGTTGTAGAATAATAAGCATTAGTGTAGACAATGTAACTATGAACAGAAGTGAATATCCAAATTTAGACCCTGCAAGTAGGTTTGATGCCCAGTTTCCAGGATCAATAAACCCAACAGTAACTAATAGTCCTGGTCCTAAATATTTTAGAAACTCTTTTGCATTTTTTCTGCGAGAGTGATCGTCAGAAAAAAAGATAATTTGCTTGCCACCAATTTTCATATTTATATCATCCTCCTTCATAAAAACTTCGTTACTATCGCGTACAAGTGTAATCCTAGAATTCGTTTTTTGTAATTCAACTCTAAAATCGAACTTTTTGTCTACTAATTGTTTCTGTAAAACTTTTAGTTTTACTATTTTTATAATTCGATAATTTAAGCTTTTGTCACTTTCAATTTTACTATATTTTCATTTATTAGTATAGTTATAAATACGTGCCAAAACTTAAAAAGCGTAATCACAATAACAAGGATATCAAAAACACCAATTTCCATTCTCAAATAACATTGTTTCTGTCCCATCTTTTTCGTACGTAAAAACTTGCATTTTATCCGAACCAACCATAAAATCGGTGTGGATTGTGCTGAAATTTGCGCCTCTTGATAAGAGTTCCTCAGATGAAAGTGTTGTCCCATCTATCATCGCGTATGGGTATGCTCTGCCTAAAGCAAAATGCATTGAGGCATTTTCGTCGAAAAGTGTATTATTAAAAAGAATGCCAGTATTTGATATTGGTGAATCAACAGGGACAAATGCAACTTCGCCAAGAAATTTTGCCCCTTCATCAGTATTAAGCAGATAATCTAAAACATCCTTACCGGTTTGAGCAAAATAATCTTTAACCTTGCCGTCTTTAAAAACAAATCCGAAATTAGTGACGATTTTGCCATTAACACTTAATGGTTTTGTTGCTAAAAGAGTTCCGTTGACTTTAAGCCTGTGAGGGGTTGTGAAAACCTCTTCTGTAGGAATATTTGCGACATATGAATCACCCTTCTGGGATTGCTTTGATCCGCCCATCCAATAGTGATTGTCAGCAAGTCCAACTTCAAGGTTTGTACCCGGCGCTTTGAAAACAAGCTTGTCGAATTGCTTATTGTTTAGAAAAGCTTTTCGTTTTTTTAAATCAGCATCGTGTTTTCCCCAGGCATCAACTGGATTATCCATGTTTACTCTAGTTGCATTGAATATTTTAGTCCACAAAGAATCGACAGCATCAGTAGGAGATAAATCCGGAAAAACTGTTTTGGCCCAGGCAGGAGATGGGACAGCAACAATACACCATTTCGTTTTTCCAGTCATTCGAAACTGCATAGCTGGCATTGTTGCTTCGGAAATTGTCTTTTGGTCTCTTGCAACTTTTTCGCCAGGAATATTTTTAAGCAACTCAGGATCAGGCGCAGTTATAAAAAGATGATGGTAATCATTCTCGTACATAGATAATAGCGAGTCAGCTTTCCATTTCGGGAAATTATCAAATACAAAGTCCTTGGCATTACTAAACCTTGCAAGAGTAAAAGCATCATCATTGAACATGATTTCAACATGCTTTGCTCCGATTTTATAAGCCTTTGCGAGAACCTTTCTGGCTAAATCCAGACCATGAATATTAGTGCTTATAATCAAGCCTTCATTTTCTTTAAGGTTTATTCCGATTTCTATACAAAGATTTGCATATTTTTCAAGTGATTCTTCAAAATTTATCATAAATTACCTCTCAATATAAAATTTCCGACCAAAATGATTTTTGTAAATTATCAGGTTGCTATTTCTGCTATCAATAATGATATTCTATACATCCAGTTACACTTAAGTCAAGAAATAAATCAAATATAAAAGCTTTTCATATGTGTTTGATGTGTAATCGGAATTTCTAGATTGTGTGAGAGCATTATGAATTGGCGATATTGTCTATGGTGAATTAGATCATAATTTGTTATAATTATCATGATTTATTGGTTACGCAATGTTTATCGATTCCGGATTTGGATTGTTGCCAGATTTTTGCTAAATCTAGATTGCATAACTACCGTCTGCAACGGTAACGAAATTTTTATGAAAGGATTATGATTTATCCAATGCGTTTTGTGATGAATAAATCATGGATATAAATATGAAAGTACTATATTACGAATGTTTTAGCGGTATAAGTGGTGATATGAATCTAGCAGCTCTTATTGATTTAGGAGTTGATCAGGAATTTCTAATTAATGAATTGTCAAAGTTAAATTTGAACGAAGAGTTTAACCTAGAAATCAAAAAGGATACAAAAAATGGAATTTCAGGTACTAAATTTGATGTAATCTTAACTCGCCCAGAGCATAGTTCCCATAAACACCTAAGTGATATAAAAAATATCATAAATAATAGTGGTCCTGTATTAGATGAATCAGAATACCATCATAATGCTCACAGACACTTAAGTGATATTGAGGATATTGTTAATCATAGCATTCCAGCGTTAGATGAATCAGAACACCATAATAATGCCCACAGACACTTAAGTGATATTGAACATATAATAAATAACAGCGATCTTAGTGAGAATGTTAAGAAATTGAGTCTTGAAATATTTATGAAAATTGCAGTGGCAGAAGCAAAAGTGCATGACAAACCGATTGAAGAGGTTCATTTCCATGAAGTAGGGGCAATCGATTCAATAGTTGACATTGTCGGGTGTGCGATTGCAATTGATTATTTAGCACCGGATAAGATTATTTGCTCACCAATACAGGTTGGTGGTGGATTTATAAAATGTGCACATGGCTTGATTCCAGTCCCAGTCCCTGCAACTGTTGAAATCCTCAAAAATATGCCTCTTCGATATGGTGCTGTTCTTTTTGAAACAACAACGCCTACGGGAGCTGCAATACTTGCTGCAATTACTGATGAATTTGTAGAAAAGCCAGATTTTTTAATTGAGAAAATCGGATATGGTCTTGGCACCCGGGTTATGGAAATACCAAATGTATTAAGGGTTTGTCTTGGTTCTCTGTATGATTTTAAAACTGACTTCGAATCTGCTATAAAATTGGAGACCAACACTAATACTAAAACAATTTCCGAATCTGCTATAAAATTGGAGATCAACACTAATACTAAAGCAAGTTCCGAAACTGATAATAAGGCGGATTCAAAATCGGATTTGATAATTGATAATCAATTTGTAATTGAAACAAATATTGATGATATGAACCCTGAGTTTTATAATTATGTTGAGGAAAAACTTTTTAGTGCAGGTGCACTTGATGTTTTTAAAACTCCTGTTATGATGAAAAAGGGAAGAAGCGCAATGAAACTCAGTATTTTAGTTAAGCCTTCAGACGAGGAGGCCGTTCTTGATATAGTTTTCAGAGAGACAACTTCGATTGGTGTACGTAAGTTTGCTGTTGAAAAGAAAATGCTTCGACGTGAATATAAAAAGATTCAGACAAAATACGGTGAAATTACGATAAAATATGCTTTTTTAAAGGGCGAAATGATAAAATACAAGGCAGAGTATGACGATTGCAAAAAAATCGCTCTTGCAAAAGGGATACCAATTATGAATATTTATAAAGAAATTGATTCAATATTGACCCAAACCCCATGACTGGGGTATTAACCTAAAAATATTTACCTAGAAACACTAACCTAAAAAATTAGCCTAAGAACATTTACATAGAAACACTAACCTTAAAGCTTTAAATTCTTAACAGTTTTAACCCGGTAACATTACCTAACATCATTAACACAATATCATTAACCCAACTATATTTTGACAAATTGCTATTATTTTGTATTTTGTTCTCTATAAATAACAGATAGTAAAAGGTAAATGTTGTTGATTGAAAACTAAATTCAAGGTTGCAAACTTTCGAGAATAACAAAATAATTTTTATAAATAGATTGGATGGACACAAAAATGAATTCACACGAGAAACTAGAAATGTTAAAAGAATATATTAAAGAAAAGGGAAGCATAGCTGTTGCTTTTTCCGGAGGAGTTGACAGCACTTTTCTACTTAAAGTTGCCAAGGATGTTTTAGGGGTGAAGGTAATTGCCGTTACCGCAAAATCATCTACATATCCTGAAAGAGAATTTAAAGAAGCACAAAATTTCGCTAAGGAAATCGGCGTGCGTCAGATAGTTATTGTTTCAGAGGAACTTGAAATTGAAGGGTTTTCAGAAAATCCTGTTAACAGATGTTATTTTTGCAAGCATGAATTGTTTGAAAAAATTACCGAGGTGGCAAAGCAAAACGGCATGAATTTTGTCGCAGACGGTTCAAATATCGACGATTTAGGAGACTACAGACCTGGAATGCAAGCGATTAAGGAACTTGAGGTAATAAGTCCTCTTAAAACAGCCTCAATGACAAAGGGTGACATACGATTACTTTCAAAAGAGATGGGACTAAAAACATGGGATAAGCAGGCATTTGCATGTCTTGCATCGAGATTTCCATATGGGGAGAAAATAACAAAAGAAAAACTCGAGATGATTGATAAGGCAGAACAATACCTTCTTGATTTGGGATTTCGACAAGTGAGAGTTCGTCATCATGGCAATCTTGCGAGAATTGAAGTTGCAGCAAATGAGATAGGAAGATTTTTCAATGAAGATTTGATGGGAAAAGTCTATTCCGAATTTAAAAACGTTGGTTTTACTTATGTTTCACTCGACATGAAAGGATACCGTACCGGCAGCATGAACGAGACGCTGAATCTCTAGAAAATAAAGGCACAGAGGATTATTTCGCTTAAAATAAAGATTAATATAATATTCAAATTAGTTTCGTTGTATTGACCGGTTAAATTTAAAACAAGTAAAATTTATTTTAAACAAATTAAGCTTAAATCAACTATAATTACATAAAACCAAATAATTAAAAACCCAATACACTCTTTACTTTGAAATGATTAAAAATAGTGGGAACAAGAATCTGTATAAATCCGGATTGTACAAAAATTACTGAAGGAGGATGATTTATCAATTACATTTTGTGATTAATAAATTAAAGTAAAAATGAAGAAGGACGAAATTCGCGACTTGCTTGAATCAGTAAGAGATAACAAAATTGATATAAATGAGGCAATCGAGAAGATTGCTGATTTACCATATAAGGATTTAGAATTTGCAAAAATTGATAATCACCGCGAGATCAGGGTTGGATATCCGGAGGTTATTTATTGTGAAGGAAAAACTCCGCAGCAGGTCTCTGGAATAATTAAATTCATGCTAACTAAAGGCAGCAATATTCTTGCAACAAGAGCAAGTAAGGAAATTTATGAAAGCGTCAGAGAGATTTGTGACGATGCAAGATATAACGAAGCAGGTAGAGTTATTACAATTAGGAAAACACCCGAAGTCTTTACTGAAAGCTATATTGCTATTGTCTCTGCGGGCACATCTGATCTTCCTGTTGTTGAGGAAGCTTGTGAGACCGCTATGATACTTGGAAACAGAATTGAAAAAGTTGTTGATGTAGGAGTTGCTGGAATTCACAGACTGTTTTCTAAACTAGATATTATTCGTGGTGCAAAAGTAGTAATTGTTATAGCAGGAATGGAAGGTGCTTTGGCTAGTGTTGTTGGAGGCCTTGTAGATAAACCAGTTATTGCTGTTCCGACAAGTATTGGGTATGGCACCAATTTCGGTGGA
Organism: Saccharofermentanales bacterium; assembly: GCA_038326615.1. Lineage (GTDB taxonomy): Bacteria > Bacillota > Clostridia > Saccharofermentanales > UBA5734 > JBBQKF01. Next base: position 20,975 of record JBBQKF010000034.1, read on the forward strand.
CTTTCAGCACTTTTGTCAATGCTAAACAGCTGCGCTAGTGGTGTTAGCGTTGTTAATATCGATAATGGTTTTGGTGCTGCTTATACTGCTTCGATAATTAATAATCTGAAATAGTTTTCACCTTGGAGACAGGAACCATGGTAAAAATTTGAAACAATAAAAATATTAGAAAGCCCTGAAAGATATTTTAATAAATATTATTCAGGGCTTTTGTATTTTATCAATTTCGGAAAATCTACTGGCAGTTGCTATTCAAAATCTTTATTCACCTTTCTAAATTACACGCTTATATGTGAAAAATCATATTTCACTTAAACCAAAACTAAAGGAGGAAGTCCTCTTGACAATTAATTTTACAACAGTTCCTGTTCAGCGAGTGAAATAATTTAACCACGGTTCCTGTCCACAAGGTAAATTAGCAGGCGTTGTCGAACTGGCTGTTGTAGAGGTTTGAGTAGAATCCGCATTTAGATATGAGCTCGTCGTGTGTTCCTTGTTCTACAATATCTCCATTATCCATTACAAGAATCAAGTCAGCATTGCGAATTGTTGAAAGACGGTGTGCGATTACAAAGCTGGTACGGCCTTTCATCAGGTTGTCCATTGCTTTTTGAATTAGGACCTCAGTTCTTGTATCAACGCTACTTGTTGCTTCATCTAGAATAAGTATTTCAGGATCAGCAAGTATTGCACGCGCAATTGTAAGTAACTGTTTTTGTCCTTGCGAGATATTATCTGCTTCTTCATTTAAAACCATATTGTAACCATCCGGTAAAGTATGAACGAAATGGTCAATCTGTGCAGCCTTTGCAGCAATTCTTATTTCTTCATCGGTTGCATTGAGGCGACCATAACGGATGTTTTCGGATACTGTTCCATTGAAAAGCCATGTGTCCTGAAGAACCATGCCAAACAGCGAACGAAGTTCGTTTCGTTTGAACAAATTAATATTGTTACCGTCAATTGTTATTTCACCGCTGTTAACATCATAGAATCGCATGAGGAGTTTTACTATGGTAGTTTTGCCAGCACCCGTTGGTCCAACAATAGCAATTTTCTGCCCGGGTTTTATATCAGCACTGAAATCACGGATGATAACTTTTTCTGGGTCATATCCGAATGAAACGTGGTTAAAACCAACATCGCCGTTTACTTTGATGGAAGTTTTTGTGTCTGCTTCGTTCATATTGCGATTTACCACAAGAGCATTCTCTTCTTCAGGAATTTCTTCTTTTTCATCTAAAAATTCAAATACGCGTTCAGCAGCGGCAGCAGTTTGTTGTAATACATTTGAAATCTGAGCTACTTGTGATATAGGTTGTGTAAAAGAACGAACATATTGAATGAAAGCTTGTATTCCACCAACTGTCATGTTACCTGTTGTTGCAAGATATCCGCCAAGAATACATATTACAACATAGGAAATATTTCCTATAAACATAGTAATGGGCATCATTAGACCTGATAGAAAGTTTGCTTTCCATGCGGATTCGTAAAGTTTATCATTGAACTCTGCAAAGGTTTTTGCAGAATCTTCTTCGCCATTAAAAGCTTTTACAACAACATGGCTCCCAAACATTTCCTCAATATGGCCGTTAACATTTCCAAGGAATTTTTGTTGATTTGCAAAATGGACTTGAGATTTTTTGATGATTACCAATATGAAAACCATTGATAATGGAAGTACACATAAAGCCGCCAAAGTCATCTGCCAACTAATTGTGAACATCATAATTGTTATCCCAATAAGCGAGGTAACTGATGTAATTATCTGAGTAAGACTTTGGTTCAATGTTTGGCTTATTACATCAACATCGTTTGTTATTCTTGAAAGAACCTCGCCGTGAGTGGTTTTGTCAAAATATTGGAACGGTAGTTTATGAATTTTATTGTTTATATCGTCTCTCAACTTGTATGTGACCTTCATGCTGACAGCAGACATAACAAACCCTTGTAGGTAAGAAAAAATCGAACTGACAACATAAAGCCCGACAAGCCACAAAATTATTGTACCAATCTTATTGAAATTAACACTTCCTGTGCCTGCGATTTGTTTCATTATTCCAGTAAATAACTCATCGGTTGCTTGCCCCAAAATTTTTGGTCCAACTATCATAAACACGGTCGATATTATCGCTAGTGTAAATACTGAAAATATAGCAATTTTGTATTCACTTAAATATCCAATAAGTTTTTTAATAGAACCTTTAAAATCTTTAGCTTTCTTAACTGGTCCCATCATCATAGGGCCACCAGGTCCTATAGGGCCTCTTGATTGTTGTGGTTTTTTAGTTTCGCTCATGGTGACCTCCATCTAATTCCTGAACTGATAACTGGGACGATGCTATTTCGTAATATTCCGGGCAATTCTTCAATAGCTCGCTGTGTGTTCCGATTCCAATCATTTTTCCTTGGTCAAGAACAATTATCTGTTCGGCATTCATTATTGTACTGACTCTTTGAGCAACGATAATTACAGTACTATCGCCAGTATTTTCTTTGAGTGCTTTTCTTAAAGTTGAGTCTGTTTTAAAATCAAGTGCAGAAAAACTATCATCAAAAATCAAAACTTCCGGTTTTTTTGCAAGTGCACGAGCAATCGACAATCTTTGCTTTTGTCCACCCGAAACATTGCTTCCGCCTTGTGCAATCAATGCTTCGAATTTTTCTGGTTTATCATTTATAAATTCAGTTGCCTGAGCTATTTCAGCAATCTTTTCGATTTCCTCATCAGTAGCATCTCTGTTACCATATTTAATATTAAATGCTATTGTTCCGGATAATAGAACTCCTTTTTGAGGAACATAGCCGATTTTATCGCGGAGTGAAGCTTGTGTAACATCACGAACATCAACTCCATCTAAAGTAATAGAACCACCACTAATATCGTAGAATCGTAATGCAAGCTTTGCAATTGTTGACTTACCAGATCCTGTTGAGCCTATAATGGCAGTTGTTTCGCCGGGCCTTGCAGTGAAATTTATGTTGCTTAGTGCATCCTCATCTGCTCCGTTATATCTAAAATTAACATTTTTGAACTCAAGCAATCCCTTTTTAGTAACATTGAATTTCTTAGGTTCTCTTGGATCAAGAATTGTAATTTCGGTTGCTAAAACCTCTGCAATTCTATCTGCAGATACAGCTGCACGAGGAACAAAAATGAACATCATCGATATCATCAGGAACGACATAATTATTTGCATAGCATACTGCATAAAAGCCATCATATCACCGACTTGCATAGCAGAATCAGCAATTTGATGGGTTCCTACCCATACAATCAAAAGACTTACGCCGTTAAAAATAAACATCATCATTGGCATCAAGAAAACCATTACACGACTGACAAACAACATAGTTTTTGTAAGGTCCTTATTGGCAACATCGAAACGATTTTTTTCATATGATTGCGTTCCAAACGCTCTTATAACCATTAATCCACTTAAGTTTTCTCTTGAAACTAGGTTCAATCTGTCAATCAATTTTTGAATTATTTTAAATTTAGGTAATGCAATCGCCATTACAATAGAAATTAATCCTAGAAGAGCTAAAACGGCTACTGCAATAATCCAGCTCATCGAAACTGATTTATTAACTGCCATAATAACGCCACCAACTCCCATGATCGGTGCATAACAGAGTATCCTGATTCCTATCATAAGGAGCATTTGAATTTGAGTAATATCATTGGTGCTTCGAGTTATAAGCGATGCAGTTGAAAATTTGTCGAATTCATTGTTTGAGAAACTTTCAACTTTATTGAAAACGTCTTTACGAAGATTTCTAGCAACTCCAGTTGCAATTTTTGAAGACATATAACCAACAAGAACGGTTGCGACTCCACCTAAAAGAGCGATAAGTAGCATTAAAAGTCCGATTTTTAAAATGTATCCGGTTTGCATGCCGCCAAGATCAAAATCAAGTTCAGTATAAAATGCTTTGGCGATTGCAATACCACTTTGCTTTAACATAATGATGTCGTTTTTTAGTACTTTATCATGTGTGGCAGTAATCACAGCTTTTGGCAAAGAATCAAGCATAGGTTGCATTGCATAAACTTTAGATATATCAAACGACTCACCGGAAGAGGTTGCAGGCATTTTCGTGCCTGATTTTACAGAAAGATCCTTAATCAAACTTATAAAAGTTCCTGATGCTATTCCGAATGTTTCATCTAATTTTTTAATTTCATCCTTATTAAGGTCTTTCTTTATATAAATCTTTTCACCAGAATTAGGGTAAATTGATTTATAGTCTTTTCCAGCGGCATTTTTATCAGTTGAACCAACAAGGGAATAGCTGGATTCTGCAATTGTTTTCTCGCTTTCTGTCATGAAAGTTGTCATGAGCTTAAATCCAGAAGGTGAAATCGCATCAGGCGCACTATGTTCGATTCCGTTTTGTTGGATGCCAACATTAACAATGTCTGACATGAAGTTTGGTAGGTTTAAGTCACTCATTGCCTGCCCGAAAAGCAGAACAATTGACACGATCAGCCCGATTGTAAAGGGTTTTAGGTATTTTGCTAGCTTAATCAAATTGAATCATCTCCTTTAAGTTTATTTTCGATTTCTAAATTTGCACAGTTAAGTATTTTAAAAAATAGAATGTTTTGTAACGATTTTTGTTTAATCTTATGCGGATGCAATTGTTATAAGAATTCAGTCCACTCTTAGAATATTTCATAGACAAAATTCCATATTGCACTACCCAAATTATAACTTCTTTTCATCTCGTAGTTTTGTTGTTTTTAAGTCTTCAGTGATATCGGCAAATCGGTCAAACAATTCAATCATTTGTCTTGTATCATCTTCCCCTAAACGACTGATGATTTCGTTTAGTACCTGTTCGGTATATTCTTTTGTTTTTTTCAAAATTTCATGCCCATCAGGTGTGAGTTTTACAAGAATTTTTCTACGATCATTCATGTCAATTTCGCGGGTCATATAACCTTTTTTTTCAAGAGAGCTATATATCTGAGATATTGCAGGTTTAGTCATATAAAGACTATTTCTGACTTCATCTACACATTTATTTGTGTCACATCCTGAGTCGTTGTTTGCGATGCCATTCAAAATTGCAATTTCACCCATATTTACATCAAGTCCTGGGTTGAAAGCCATTCCTACTTTTCTGAAACGAAACATTGAACGACCTAATTGTGATTTCAAAGCTTCATCTATTTCCATTATTACGTTGATTTATTCATCACAAAATGCAAGGGATAAATCATCCTCCTTGTTTAAAAATTTGTTACCGTCGGAGACGGTAGGTGAGGCGCAGGTATTGCTATACCAGTAATTTTTACAGAATAAGAATTTATTCAGATTCTATTAATACTCCTTTCTTCTCTAGAATTTATTTGGACTAACAACATTTATGCAATAACTGAATAAAATTGGGTTGATTTAGTAATAAAAATCAGTTAACTTTATCTGCATAAAATTGAACCCAATAATTAGTCACTTAGAAGTTTGGTGCTGTTGTGGAATACTTATTAATCTAACAAATATATTGAACAACACTTTACTATTAAGCAGTTATTAATTAAGTACTTATATATTTATCACTTAATAGAATGCTTGTCAACAAGAAATTTTAAATGTGGCAAAAAATTCATAAGTTTGCCATTTTGAGGTGAAGAGAGGCAACTAAAAAAGGATAATTGATTCTGTGTTATTCTTTGCAGAGAGATAAGCGTTGACAAATAATTGGCTTATCTTCATAAAATCTCCACATTTCTTTGATAACATAAAAACAAATCTAAGGGGAGTTGAATTATTTTTAACTATTTACATACCCTACGAGGGTATGGTATAATAAATTAAAGGGTTACTTAAAAATTAGTTTAGGAGTAGTAAAAAATTAATAGATACTTAATGTTTAAAGTAAATAAATATTGGCGGTATATATACTAAAAGATACAAGATTCATTTAACATAATTTGTTTTGCGAAAAATCGGTAAACAATAACCAGAGAAAAGAAAACTATAAAACGAAAAATCTACAGACATAAAATCTACAGACGTAAAATCTACAGACGAAAAAGCAATAAATAAAAAAGTAATAAACGAAAATCCTATAAACGAAAGACAAATAAACTGCAAATCAGAAACTGCAAATGAAAAACTGCAAATGAGAAACTGCAAATGAAAAACTGCAAATGAGAAACTGCAAATGAGAAACTGTAAATGAGAAACTGCAAATGAGAAACTGTAAATGAGAAACTGCAAATGAGAAACTGCAAATAAGAAACTGCAAATGAGAAACTGCAAATGAGAAACTGCAAATGAGAAACTGCAAATGAGAAACTGCAAATGAGAAACTGCAAATGAGAAACTGCAAATCAGAAAATTAAAATCAGGAGGCGAAAGAAACGATGCATATTGAGCACTTAAACGAAACAGACAAAATATTTGAAAATTCAAACGAAATAAGCAAACAGAAAGAATCAGCGGATTCGTCTATATCAAAGGATAATGAAATTTATTCTTGTGATTGTGAAATTACAGAAAGTGGTGATAGAACCACAGCCCGCGAACAAAAATTAAAGACAAATCTTACAACTCGGCTAAATCGTGTAGAGGGTCAAATTCGTGGAATTAAGGGGATGGTTGAAAAAGACATATACTGTGATGATGTCCTAAACCAGATTTCGGCTGCTCAGTCGGCACTTAATTCAATAAGTAAGCTTGTTCTTGAAAATCACATAAAGGGATGCCTTGTAAAGAAAATAAGAAATGGAAACGACGAAATTGTTGATGAATTGCTAGTTACAATTGGGAAGTTACTGTAAAGTGTCGTTTCTAAATGCTATAAGATAAGGCTAACATTTAACAGTTCACAAATAATTTGTTATATAAATAAAGTTTGCTTATATGTCAAAATTAAATACGATTTTTAAATTTAAATAAAAATAATGAAATTGTTAAGTAATGATTTATTTATGGGAAAATAAATTTAAAGCAATAATTAGAAAAATGATTACTAATTTATAAAAAGAAAGATAAAAGTCCATAAAATAGAAAATGAAAATTAATTATATGAAAGGAACAAAAATGTATGAATAAGGAAACAATCAAAGTAAGCGGAATGACATGTGCAGCATGCGCACAACGAATTGAAAAATCTGTCGCCAAGCTTGAGGGCGTTAAAAGTGCTTCAGTGAATTTTGCCACAGAAAAATTATCCGTGGAATTTGAAAATCAGGAAGTTGTCATGCCGAAAATAAGAGAAGCAATTGAAAAGATTGGCTATAATGTAATAGAAGAGGTACAAACAAAAACAATTAC
>JBBQKF010000035.1:0-28014 GCA_038326615.1 Saccharofermentanales bacterium
CCATATAATACAACATGAAAAACTTATCAAAATTAATTAAAGAAAAATAGAGGTAATGAAGTATAATTAGTAGTAAAAATAATTATTACATTATACTTTAAATGAAAAGTGAGAATAAAAATGTTTTTAGAGTCAGTAAAAGTAATTGAAACAACGCCGTGTCTCGCAGAGAAAGAACTTTTCAAGGTTGTTGCAAGGGCATCTGTTAATTTGAACGAGATACTACCATATCTTAATAATGTTCTAGAAAAACCTAATTATCAAATAACGCCACAATCTCTGGTTTTTAAATCTGGCAAGTCAAATGTTACTCTTAAAGACGACAAGATTTCTATCACAAAAGTTGTAAACATAACACAAGCCTACGAAATTATTGACTGGATTAAAGAAATAATCAATGATACATTTGAAAGCATTACAGAAATCGAGCCAAATTATACTCCAACAAAACAAGTAGGTGTCCTCAAAATCTATTCACTACTTCCGAAAACAAACTGTAAACTTTGTGGTGAACAATCTTGCATGGCATTTGCCGGCAAACTGAGTAAAATTGATGCAAATATCGATGAATGTCCGGCATTAAAAGAACCAGACCTTTCAAAAATGCGAGAACTCTTAAGTTGAAACTCGAAATCATTAATAAAAAACCCAATTGACTTAAAAAATGTAACTTAGCAGTACTTGAAGTTGATAGAAATATAAGCGTGCTTTCGAACAACTATAAAACCAAAACTGTAAAAAAAATAAGAGCACATAAAACAATTGATAAATAATCTTCACAAAAATTTATTTTCTTGCGCATTCTCCCGTTTGACCTGTAAGAATTTGAAGAGCGTGAGGAAGAACCGGTATAATTACATCCATACATTCCTGAACAGCTTTCGGGCTTCCAGGCATATTAATTATTAGAGTTTGCTTACGGATTCCAGCAACAGCTCGGGACAACATCGCTTTAGGGGTTATAAGTAAACTTTGGCTTCTCATTGCCTCAGGGATACCTGGAACAGGCCTTTCTATAACTTTCATTGTAGCTTCAGGTGTTACATCGCGAGGAGAAAATCCAGTTCCGCCAGTAGTTAAAATAAGGTTAACAACTCCAGAATCGCATGTCTTGATTAGAAACTGAGAAATCATATCTTGCTCATCAGGAATTATTTCATATACATCAACACAAAAATCATTTTTCTTCAAAATCTCAATAATAAGGGTGCCACTTCCATCAGCTCTTTCACCGGCATAACCCTTATCGCTAACTGTCAAAACTGCTGCTTTAAACATAAATTACCTCCAAAAATCCAAATGTTATAATCTAATAATTCCATTTAACTTAAAATAAAATTTTCTATTACCAAAATTTCTTAAATAATCAAAATCAATAAAAGCGAAGCTAAATGAAACAATTATTTTTTTGCAATGACTCTATTATATCAGAAAAATATCCTTGTGAATTCATGACTTTAAGCTTAAACATAAGGAAGTAAGTACCAGCAACTTCAAGTGGAAGAGTAAATTCCATCCTCTAGCTTCTGAAATACAGAAATTAATCCCGTAAATATAAATGTGGAATTGAGTATTTAAGATATTTATAATAGAGTGTTATAAAAAGAGAAACATAAATTGCGTAATGAAGGAAAAGACGATAAAATAATACAAAAAACAGTGATAAAAGGTGCTTTTGTACATTGACATAATCATGTCAACCTAATATCATTAACGTATAAAAAATCTCTGAGCTGTATTGATCTAAGGTAATTATGCTATGACTTACAGCCGCTAGGGTCTATCTGGAAACGGGTACGCCTTCCATTTGAAAAGGAGGAAATATATGTCCACTATTTACACAAGGGGTGAAAATCACCCAAAGAAGGTGCAATTTATTAAAGTTGTAACCGCAGTCATTTTATCCGCAGGTCTTCTCTTATCATTTGCATCTTGTACCAAAAAAGTTGCAAAAGCTCCACTAACACTTGCTACTACAACGAGTGTTAATGATTCTGGATTGCTTGCTACTTTGCAACCAGAATTCGAAAAGGACACAGGAATAACTCTTAAAGTTATCGCACAAGGAACTGGGCAAGCAATCAAGACAGGCGAAAGCGGTGATGCCGATGTTCTCTTTATTCATGACAAGACTTCAGAAGAAAAATTTGTCACCGATGGGTATGGTGTAAAAAGAGTCGAACTGATGTATAATTATTTTGTAGTAGTTGGTCCTAAAAATGATCCTGCAGGCGTTAAAACTCTTTCAGATAAAAATGCTGTGAGTGCTTTTAAGCTAATTGCCGAAAAACAAGCTGCATTTGTTTCAAGAGGTGATGACTCCGGAACAAATAAGAAAGAAATCAAATTATGGAAAACAGCAATGATAACCCCTAAAGGCGCTTGGTATATTAGCTCAGGAAAAGGGATGGGAGATGTTTTAATTATGTCAAGCGAGAAACAAGGCTACACTCTCACTGACAAAGCTACTTTCCTATCAATGAAAGATAAACTTGACCTCGAAATTGTCCTAGATGCAACACCCGATCTCAAAAACCAATATACAATTATTGCAGTTAATCCAGCAAAAATAGCAAAAGTAAACAAAGATGGCGCTCAAGAATTCATCAACTGGATGACGTCAAAAAAGGCTCTTAAACTAATTGAAGAATATGGTAAAGATAAATATGGAGAAGCACTTTTTACAGTTGATTATAAATCATAAATTCGACTTTGTTAATTGGTAAAAATTTACAATTGCAGACAAGTCTTGCTGCTTCTTGATTTTGGTGAAGTTGTGGTAAGACTTGGTTTTTTATTTTTACAATTAAACGATCTAAAAATCGGAAAGTATTTTTTAAAACACAATAACCTCAGCGCTTTGATGAAACATAAGTGGTAAAATAATTTTCAGAGTTAAAACCATTACAGCAGCTTGAAATCAAAATTATTCAATTTTATTTGCCGGATACAGGAGTACAACCATATCAAATTGTAATTAGCAAATAAACATATACAATGGATTTCTAGATGAGAAAAATATAATAAGCAAATGAAAGGAAGCATAATATTGAATGATTTGACAAAGAGTTTTTTTGAAGCAATAAACTTAATTACATCGTTTGATAATGAGACTTATGGAATTATTGGAAGATCAATAATAATTACCGTATTAAGTACATTGATTTCATCTGCATTTGCCATTTCAGTAGGTGTTGTGATTGGTAGCACTAAATTTTGGGGCCGCAAAAACTTAATTCGGGTAATTAATACATTCATGGGGCTACCTCCGGTGGTAGCCGGACTTATTGTGTTCCTTTATCTTTCTAGGAGTGGCCCATTAGGTGAATTTCAATTGCTTTTTACTCCGACAGCAATGGTTATTGCTCAGATTATAATAATATTTCCTATAGTCTGCGGTATCACAATCGGATCTGTGAATCTTAAAGGAAAGCAAGTTCTTGAAACATGTCATAGTCTTGGGTTTAGCAAATTTAAATCTTACATGCTTCTTGCTAATGAGTGCAGATACCCAATTGTTTCGGCGTTGCTTGCAGGTTACGGAAGAGCAATTTCTGAAGTCGGTGCAGTTATGCTTGTAGGCGGAAACATTCAAAATAGTACGAGAGTTATGACAACAGCGATTGTTCTTGAAACTGGAAAAGGAAACTATGACCAAGCACTTGCGTTAGGAATGATACTTCTTATAATATCGTTTATTTTGAACTGGGTTGTCCAATCATTTCAGGCAGATAATCAACACGAGAGGTCACAAAAATTAAAAACCAGTAAAATCGAAAAAATCTTTTCGCCGAGAAACCATAAATCAAATATCAACTCTGAAAAGAATAATTTTGACGAATCGGTCAAAACCCCAAATAACAAAGAATTTATTAATTATAAAGAGAATATAACAAGTGTCAATGATAAAAAAAATGTTGATTTCATAAAATCTAAAAAGCATATTGATATTAAAATTGATTATACATCAAAAAATACCTATTACATTGACAACAAGAAAAAAGAAGAAAGTAAAAATGAAACCAATGAAACTAATGAAACTAATGAAGCAAATGAAACTAATGAAACTAATGTAGCAAATGTAGCAAATGTAGCAAATGAAGCAAATGAAGCAAATGAAGCAAATGAAATAAATGAAATAAATGAAATAAATGAAATAAATGAAATAAATGAAAATAACAAATTAATAACCCTGAAAAATGTCAAAAAGGCATATAACAGCAGAACTGTTTTGGACATTGAAAATCTGGAATTTGAAACTGGTAAAATAATCGCTATTCTAGGACCAAACGGCTCTGGCAAATCAACTCTTTTTAGAATAATGGCTGGTCTCGAAAAGCAAGACGCGGGAGAAATATTTTTGGGGGACAAGGTTTCATATCTTACGCAGGATATATACCTTTTTGATTTATCGGTAATTAAGAATGTAAAACTTGCAATAGGCAAAGATGATTTTGCTTTAAAAGGAAAAAAACAAAAAAAAGTAGCGATAAGAAAAGCAAACGATGCCCTTGAAAAAGTTAATATGACTACATTTAACAAATCCCATCCTGCGAACCTTTCTGGCGGCGAAAGACAAAGAGTAGCAATTGCAAGAACTCTTGTTCAAAATAGCCAAATTTTCTTGCTTGACGAGCCGGCAGCATCTGTTGACACTCTTAGCACGAGTCTAGTTGAGAATTATATTAAAGAAACTAAAAGAAAAACCGGAGCTACAATTTTCTTTACGACTCATAATCCATCACAAGCGCTCAGAATTGCTGATGAAATAGTAATACTAAATGAAGGTATTCCTATCGAAAAAGGATTGCCATGCAATGTTTTGAATAATCCCGAAAACGAAACTGCAAAGGCTTTTTTGCAAAACTGGAGGATATGATAAATGTTTGATGTAAAAACAATGGATGAAGTTAAAAATATTATCCAACTAAATTTCACGGCGATTGAAAATCAAGTTGAAACAGTTGACATAGAATCTGCTTTAGGAAGAATTCTTGCAACTGCAATATATTCATCTGACGACATTCCAGGCTTTAACAGGTCTACAGTTGATGGTTTTGCAGTGATATCGTCGGATACATTCGGAGCAAATGATTCGATTCCAGCACAGTTGGAGCTTGCTTTTGAAATCAAAATGGGTGAAAAACCAACATATTCCTTGAAAAAGGGGCAAACCGCTTCAATACCAACTGGTGGTGAATTACCTCAAAACGCTGACTCAGTTGTTATGCTTGAGTATTCCGAAAATTATAATGACGGGTTTATTTATTTAAGCAAATCTTCTGCGCCTGGAAACAATGTTGTTTTTAGAGGAGATGACTGCAAAAAGAATGAGGTCGTAATAGAAAAGGGCACCGTTATCCGTCCACAAGAAATAGGAGCAATTGCGGCACTTGGAGTGTCTCAGATAAAAGTTTATAGAAAACTTAGAGTCGCAATAATATCTACTGGGGATGAAATTGTAGACATTAATGAAAACGTAGATAATGGTTCAAAAATAAGGGATATCAATTCCTATACATTGTTTGCGGGTGTTTTAGAAGCCGGAGCCTTTCCTGCTAGATATGGGATTATTAAAGATGAATACGAAAATCTTTTTGCTGCAACCAAGAAAGCCTATGAGGAATGCGACATTGTAATTATTTCTGGAGGAAGTTCTGTTGGCGCAAGGGATTATACATATAGGGTTATTGAAAACTTAAGCGAGAGTGTAAAAAATGATTCTCCTGGAGTTCTAGTCCATGGCATTGCTGTAAAGCCTGGAAAGCCAACAATTATTGGCAAAGTCGGGGGTAAAGCAATTATTGGACTTCCGGGGCATCCTGTTTCTGCTTATATGGTTTTTAAAACAGTTATTGTACCTTTGATAAGAAGGATGAAAGGTGATAAAATTTATTATGATATAATAATTGATGCATATATGAAATTTAACTACCCATCAAATCATGGAAGAGAAGAGTACTTGCCGGTAGCGATTGTAACCGAAAATGGGATTGTATACGCAGAACCGGTGTTTGGTAAATCCGGCCTTATAACGAACCTCGTAAGTGCACAGGGATTTATACACATAAAAAGAGGACAAGAAGGGCTTTTGAAAAATGAACTTGTGAAAGTTACAATGTTTTGATGAATAGCACAAACCCAAACCAACCCAACCCAACCCAAACCCAAACCAACCCAAACCCAACCCAAACAATAAACATTAATCACTATCGCTTTAACATCTATGCAGCAAGAAGTCTCCCTCCTTAAATTCGCCTTGCTCGCGACAGCGAGAAATTTAGGTGGAAGATGAATTAATACAAAATATCTATAGAGTAAAAGCTAAAAATTTGTTTATACTCTCTAATGAAACAAGTAGTATAAAGAATAAAACAGGATTATATGCAATGTATGTATTGGGGATGCAAAATTATAAGCAAGTGCAACAATAATAAAGTCAAATAACAGTTTAAAAATCGTAAAAATAAATATTTATGCTGAATAAACGCGAGAGTCATTTAAACAATTTAAATTTATAATCTACTCGAAAGGGGATCGCAAACATCGAATTTGCGCAACAAAAAAAGATGGCATATAAATACCTTGATAATATGGAACTCGAGAGTGCTCTCGAACTTTATTTAAACAAAGTTGTATCTGCACACACACTTGCAACCGAAGAAATAGCTGTAACAGAAGCATTTGGAAGAATTACATCGCAAGCAATTTTTGCAAAGATATCATCTCCTCATTATAACGCAAGTGCAATGGATGGAATTGCTTTGAGAGCATCAGTAACTTTTGGAGCATCTGATACAACCCCTGTTATACTTGAAGAAGGCATTGACTATATTTGTGTGGATACAGGAGATCCAATTCCAGATGAATATGACGCTGTTGTGATGATTGAAGATGTTATTAACATTGACTCTTTTGATGAATTTGTGAATAACACACCACAACTAACCGATATTAACCTTATAAAATTCAATTCAGAGTTATCTGATATTAAATCTACAAACTTTAGATCAGACTTAACTGCCACTAATCCTATAAACTTTAGATCAGAACTAACCGACAATAAATCTGCGGACAGTATTTCTTCAAAAAAAATAAAACTCATTAGTGCAATTTCGCCATGGCAGAACATAAGACAAATCGGTGAAGATTTGTGCGAAAATGATATGATTATACCTTCAAACACCATAATAGAAGCGGCATCAATTGGTGCAATTATGGCTGGGGGAATAATGAAAGTGAAAACATGGGTCAAACCGATAGTTGGGATTATTCCGACAGGCGATGAAATTGTAATGCCTAAAGAAAAACCCGAGAAGGGCGAGATAATAGAATTCAACTCTTCGATTTTTTCTGCAATTCTAAGTCGTATTGGGGCTCTAGTTAAGGTCTATCCTATAGTGCCCGACAAGAAAGATGAGATTCGAAACACAGTATTTGCTGCATCGCAGGAGTGTGACCTTGTGATTTTGAACGCTGGATCATCTGCTGGAAGAGAAGACTACTCGGCAGAGGTTTTATCAGAACTTGGTGAAGTATTTGTACATGGGATTGCGATTAAACCGGGAAAGCCAACAATTCTTGCAATAGTCAATTCGCGCCCTATCATCGGAGTTCCCGGATATCCAGTTTCTGGCATCATAGTAATGGAAAAAATAGTCAAAAACATACTTTATAAAACAATGAACATAAAAAATCAAGATACACTCAAGGTTAAGGCGATTTTGACAAGAAATATTGTTTCATCATTGAAATACAAGGAGTTCGTGCGAGTTAAACTCGGGTTTGTTGGTGATAGAATTGTTGCAACCCCATTAAACCGAGGTGCTGCTGTTGTTACTTCATTTGTCAAAGCGGATGGAATCATGGAAATTCCAATCAATTCAGAAGGGTTTATCGCAGGGCAAGAAGTCTTAGTTGATGTTTTAAAATCAGAGACTGCAATTAGAAATACGTTGGTTGCAATTGGAAGTCATGATCCACTTATGGATGTGATTGCAGACATTTTACGACAAAAAGCCTCAAATTACGACCTTTCCTCATCACATGTTGGAAGCATGGGAGGTATTACGGCGATTAAAAGGAAAGAGGCACATATAGCCGGAATTCATCTTCTCGATGAGAAAACCGGGAATTATAATTTTTCATACATAGAAAAATATCTCGGAAAAGACAATACTGCTTTGATAAAAGGAGTTCGTCGCATACAAGGATTGATAGTTGCTGCCGGTAATCCCAAATCAATTTTATCCGTTAATAATCTTTTGCGGGAAGAAAGAGAAGGCAAAACCTCATTTGAGATGCGATATGTTAACCGACAAAAGGGGTCAGGAACAAGGATACTTCTCGACTATCTGCTTTCGTCGCAAAACATTGACGGAGAAAGCATTTATGGATACAACCGAGAGGAATTTACGCATATGAATGTGGCGGCAATAATAGAATCAGGGAATGCTGACGCAGGTCTTGGGATTTATTCTGCAGCAAAAGCCTTTGGTCTTGATTTTGTTCCGATTTGTGAAGAAAATTATGATTTTATAGCACCAGTTGAATACCTTGAATTTCCTGCCTTTAAAGAATTTATGGAAATAATTAAGAGTGATAAATTCAAAGAAAGTATTACTGCTTTAGGAGGATATGTTATTGACGATAAAATCGGTGAAATAACAATCGTTTAGTTACTGGTTAATAATACAAAAAGAGTTTAGAATATTATTATTATCGATAAGAACATGGAACATTTGATTATTTGTTAAGAGTATAAAATATATTATTATCATAGAAATGCGGATATAATATAGATATAAATAATAAAATCTATAAATAAATGGATATTTAAGAAATATAGCAGCTGGCAAAAATATTATTAAAAACAATTAGAAACAAACATTAAAAAAAATAGGAGAAACCAAATAAAATGATTGATCATCTTGGCAGAAAAATTGAATATCTTCGAATCTCTGTCACCCAGAAATGCAACATGAATTGCATTTATTGCAATCCAGACAAGGAGTGCGAAAGCTCTTGTGATAGCCTGTCTGTTGAGGATTTCAAAAACATTGTTAAATCGATGGCAAAATTTGGTATCAAAAAAGTCAGACTTACCGGAGGTGAGCCATTATTAAGAAACGACCTTTGCGGCATTATAAAAGCACTTTCAGAAATTGAAGGAATCGAAGATATTTCAGCAACAACAAATGGATTGCGTCTCAAAGAACTAGCAATTCCACTTAAACAGGCAGGGCTTAACCGCATTAATATCAGTCTAGATTCGCTTGATGAAGAGAAGTTTGGGTTTATTACTGGTGGCGGAAAGCTAAAAGAGGTTCTTGATGGGATTAAAGCGGTTGTCGAAGCTGGACTTTCGCCAATCAAAATCAATGTTGTTTTAATAAAAGGGGTTAATGACGAAGAAATAGATACTTTCATTAATCTAGCTAAAGATAATCCAATTGAAGTGCGATTCATAGAGCTCATGCCGATTGGCGATTTTGGAAAAAATAATAAAGAAAAAATAATCTATAATTCTGAAATTTTAAAAATGTACCCTAAACTAAATCCTGTTGAATCGATGTCATTTGGACCAGCAATGATGTACACATCCGTGGGATTTAAGGGATTAATCGGGTTTATTAGTCCAATGAGTCATCAATTCTGTCACCTATGTAACCGCATTCGCCTGACTTGCGATGGCAAGATTAAGCCTTGTTTAGGCGAAAACGGGGAAATTGATATATTGACTATCCTTCGAAACAATCCCGAACGTCTTGACGAAGTTGTAGAGGCGGCTGTTTTTAATAAACCTAAAGGACATCATTTTAATGAAGAATATAAATCGCTTAGAAGCATGAATAAAATTGGCGGCTAAAGCAGGAGGATATGCAAATGGAACTGTCTCATATCAATAAAAAAGGTGAAGCAATAATGGTCGATGTGTCTGACAAAAATATAACTGTCAGGGAAGCTATTGCACGTGGGAAAATATTTATGGATCCTAAAACTGTTGAATTGATTTCTGATGGGGAAATGCCAAAAGGTGATGTTCTTGCTGTAGCACGAGTTGCAGGAATAATGGCTTCAAAACACACACAGGAATTAATTCCGATGTGCCATTCAATCCCACTTGATTCAGCAAAAGTTGAATTTGAAATTCTTGACGAAAACATAGGAATTGAAATAACAGCAACTGTCCGGTGTACATGGAAAACTGGTGTGGAGATGGAAGCGCTTACAGCTGTATCAATTACCGCTCTGACGATTTATGATATGTGCAAAGCAGTTGATAAAAAAATGTCAATCGGTGAAATTAGCCTTATCAAAAAAACCGGAGGCAAAACGATTTTATCATGACTCTTTGCCCTATAATGAACACAAGAAAGTTTTGTGCGGATGAAATTGTAAAATTTGCAAAAAACGAAAAAGAAATGACGAAAAATTTCTTGGAACACAAAACATATTTACACAACTTGATAAGACCCTGACATCAGAAAAGAACATTTCAGTGAAAAAGGAGAATGCGAAATGGCAAAGGTAACAGCAATAAATATTAGTGAAAAAAAAGGTGTTCCCAAAAAAACTATTGATGAAGGCGAATTTATTATAGATTTTGGGCTTAAGGGAGACGCTCATGGAGGAAACTGGCACAGACAAGTGAGTTTTCTTGGGCAAGAAAGCATCGATAAGATGACAAATCGTGGAGTTAAAGGGCTTTGCACGGGCAAATTTGCAGAAAATATAACAACAGAAGGCATCGAACTTTATTCTCTTCCAATTGGCGCTAAATTGAAAGTAAATGATGTTGTCTTCGAAGTAACTCAGATAGGCAAGGAGTGTCACCAGAAATGTGCAATTTATAAGCAGATTGGCGATTGTATAATGCCAAAAGAAGGAATTTTCGCGAAAGTTCTTTCCGGCGGGATTATTCGTGCAGGCGATGAAATTGAAATAGTTATTTAAAAAAATAATTGATATAGTCATCAGCGGTATAGAGTTGTGTAGGACAATTAGTAGCTAACACAAACATAAAAATGGCTATAATTATTTTAAAATAGCCAAAATAATAATTTTAAAATAGCTAAAATAACTTGACAATATAGCCAAACATGTTCATAATGTATGCAAGAGGAGATAAATATGATTACGAATGCAACCGATATGAAGAATAATTTTGGTCAATATTTGAAACAAGTGATGGAAGATGACACAGAGGTTATTGTAACTAAGAATAACCAGAAAGTAGCACGTCTTGTCCCATATATAACTAGTCTTGAGAAATATTTTACATTGAAAGACAATACCGCAGAATACAGATATGACAAACAAACCGTTACTTATGAAGAGTTTCTGGAGATTAGCGAGAAGAGCGAAAGCCGGATGGAATATTTGAACGGCGAAATATGGATTATGTCTTCGCCCAATGTGGATCATCAGGAAATCCTTGGGAATTTACATGTACTTTTTAAACAATACTTTAAAGGCAAGAAATGCAAACCTTTCCTAGCACCTTTTGATGTTCATTTAAAGAAAATAGATATTGATGTTCCCGATGTTTTGCAACCAGATTTGCTTGTTGCATGTGATTGGGAAGACCATATTAATGAAATGAATAAATATACTGGGACGCCTTCATTAGTTCTTGAGATTTTATCTAAGAGCACTAGAAGTCGCGATATGGTGTACAAGCTTAATACTTATATGTCAGCAGGTGTCAAAGAATACTGGGTTGTTGATCCAAAGAGCAAGAGTATTATTATATATGAATTCGAGAATTACGCGATTGACCAATTCGCCCATTATAAAATTGGTGAGATCGCTAAATCGTTTACTTACGAGGATTTAGAAGCGGAAGTGTCTGAATATATAACAGGAGTTTTTATTAGTGATTAGATTACCAATAAAAGCAAAAAGAGAAAAAGAGAAAAAGAGAAAAAGAGAAAAAGAGAAAAAGAGAAAAAGAGCTATCACGTTAATTTATTAAAAGGTTAAATCATATTTCGAATTCCAAAATTAATCGAATAAACATTCTATACAATAAAAAATGGATGCTATTTATGTAGTTTTTGTAATGTTTTTAAATTTAGTTACACTGGGAAAAAGCGATTGTTTTAAAAAAATTCATAAAATGGAACAAAACGTCGTTCCACTTCGTTTAATTGATATGTATAAAATTCGTAATAATGGAGGATGACTTTTATGAAAAAGAAAATTCTTAGTGTTGTGTTAGCAATTGCAATACTTGCAAGTGTGGGAATTATCATTGAGCGAACCGGCAAAGGTGGAGCTAATGTTTTAGCCGGGGAATATAGAAGTGGTTTCTTATTAGTTCCTAATGATTTTGATTCATTAGGGGTTTTGTCTGAAAGTTCTTTTACACTAAAATCTCAGACCGATTATAGTCTTACAGAAATTGTTGCAAATTTCAGCATAGATAATATGGGAAAACCACAGATAATTCTTAATGAGAAAAATACATTTACAATTATACCTAACTCACCATTGGAAAAGAACAAGCTTTATACCTTCCGAATGAAAACATCAGATACAGCAAGTATGGATATTACTTGGACATTCCAAAGCAGCGCACAATTTCTAATTGCAGGAACCCTACCGGCAAACAAAACCTCTAATGTTCCAATAGATACAGGCATTGAGATTTATTTTTCACATAGTGATTATCAGGATATTGACAACTACTTTGAAATTATACCATCTGCAAAAGGGCGATTTGAAAGACACAAAAACACATATGTTTTTGTTCCGGACAAACAGTTATCTTTTGGCACCCTTTATACAATTAAAATAAAAAAGGGCGTTAAAACAAGCGATGGCAAAACGTCACTTTCTAATGACTTTATTTTCAGCTTTGAAACAGCTGTTGATGCAAATGAACAACAGGATAATTACGATAAGGGATATATATTTTTCAATAAAATTCTTAATGAATACAATACATCAGAAAAGCCATACCTACCAATAAACTATTATTTCAATAGCAACTATGTAAATAAAAATGCTAATGAATCAGAGTTCGTAGCTAATTATACGATTAAAGCAAATGTTTATTCATATAATAATGTCGATGGTTTTCTTGCAGCACTCGACAAGAAAGGACAAGTTCCGACATGGGCTTATTATAGCTACCTCACAAATAATTATATAGAAACCAAGGGACTTGTGAAAGTTATGTCATTTGACAACAATCTTAGCCCAAATCCATCAACACCAGAAGACAGGTATCTCAAAATACCCGACAATCTTGTAGCTGGATACTATATAGTTGATTGCACATGGGGTGAAATGCGATTTCAGACATTTATCGAAGTAACGGATATTGGGTTTTATATGACTTCAGATGATTCGTCAATACTTATATGGCTAAATGATCTTAAAACTAAAAAGCCGATTTCAAATGCCACAATAACACTAAAAGGAAGTAATTTAACAGGATGGAAAACTGATGAAAATGGGGTAGCCAAATTTGATTATGATGATTCAAAGGTGCCTGTTGTCCTAAACGATTCAGGAGAAAGATATTTCAAAATTGAATCAATTGATGGTAAATCGGCTGTCTTGAGGAAATATATTAACGACACATCGTACTACAACAATTATATGCTTGCTGATATGTATATGCCGTATTACACTCAAAATAATAACTATTGGAGATATACACAACTTGACAGATCTCTTTATAAGCCAAATGATACGGTTAACTTTTGGGGTCTTATTAAAAATCGATATGCTTCAGAAAATATTGTAGAAGCATCAGCCGAAATCGTTAAATCGGGTTATTACCCTTCGTATAGCATGAAGAATTGGTCATTTTTCCCGTCGTTCACTAATGATCCTGTTGCCATGACAGAACTAAAACTTACAGATGGAACATTTAATGGCAATATCGAAATTCCTTATGTTGAACCAGGAAATTACTCTCTCCGAATTAAAGTTGGTGAAAAAGTAATATCCGAAACTTATATGACAGTCGAAAATTATACCAAACCTGCATACAAGATGGAAATTGAGGCGAATAAGAAAGCTGTATTCTGGTATGAGCCAGTAGAATTTACATTGAAAACATCATTTTTTGAAGGAACAAAAGTCCCAGGATTAGATGTTAATTATAATATAACTTCTGGTTATGGTAATCAAATCACATCCGGGACTACGAAAACTGACAAAGACGGGCAATATAAGACAACAATTACACCGGGGGTTCAAAACGATAACATTCAAGGTGAAACACAGGCGAATTTCTTTGGCAGTGCAGCTCTTCCCGAAACTGGACAGATTCAAGCTAATAGTTCTTTGCGGGTATTTACAAATGATATAAATGTTGCTATAGATGCAATAATTAAAGGAAGTGACAAAACTCAAAATCGTACTGCAAGAATTGAAATTAAAGCAAATAAGATTGTTCTTGATAAGATAAATGCAGGGACAAATGAAGATTATGCCGATTATTTGGGTGCACCTCAACCTAATGCAAAATTTAGTGGCTCGATTATCAAAAACAGATGGATTAAATATAAAAATAGAACATACTACGATTATATAAATAAGAAAACATCAATAAGGTATGATTATAAACTTACAAAGGAAACTGTGTCATCAATTGAGATTGTAACTGATAACAAGGGCTTTACATATTTTGAATTCGGTGTGCCTGATATAACAGATGGTTATTACACATATGAATTGAATTGTAAAGATAACAAAGACAGGTCAATGAAATTTCAAGGATACATTGGAGAGCAGTGGTATTTTTACAATCAGACCCCTGGAGATGATTACTATTATCTTGAAGGAGCAAAGGAAAATTACAAAGAAGGCAGCGATGTCACTTTGAATTTCAAAAAAGGTTTATCAACACTTCCACAAGCTTCCTATTTGTATATAAAATCACAAAATAAAATGGCCGAATTTACTATTTCTGACAAGCCAACGATTGCTTTCAAAATAGCAGAGTCTGATATTCCAAATGTATTTGTGCGTGGAGTTTATTTCAATGGCACAACTTATGTTGAAACAAGCGATGTAAATATTGTTTATGATTTTAAAGAAAAGGAACTATTGATTAAAGCAACTACTGATAAAGAATCATATAAACCAGGAGAAGATGTAGTAATTAAAATTACATCGACAGATAGAAACGGCAAACACGTTCGAGCAATAGTTAATGCTGGGATAGTTGATGAGGCATTGTTTAAACTTCAAGATATGACGGCAACAACTCTTGCTTCACTTTATGAATTTGTTCCATCGGGAATTAAAATGAGCTATTCATCACATATCAATTCAGGAATGGACTTAAACAACAATTCTCGGAATGGTTATGTAACTAATGAATCTTATTCAAGCACAGACTCTTCCGTGAAAAGTAACAGTTCAAATTTGGAAGCACCAGCAAAATCTGCTGCAGGTGGCGCAACATCAGACAAAGCTACGGTAGTGCGCGAAAAATTCTCTGACACTGCACTATTTCAAACTATTATTTTGAGTGAAAATGGTGACGGAGAGATAAGATTTAAACTGCCCGATAACATTACATCTTGGCGAATAACACTTACCGGAATATCTCTTAAACTTGATGCAGGAAGTAATACAGAAACAATTAAAGTTACATTGCCATTCTTCATCAATTATTCGTTCAATAAAACCTATCTAGCAGGAGATAAAGCTGCAGTTGGCATTACAGGATATGGCAATAACCTAGATAGAAACGACACAATTTCATATAAAGTCAGTACATCTTCAAACCCTAATATTATTAAAACCGCCACAGCAAAGGCTTTTGAAAGAATAAACATTCCACTTGAGCTGTTGACTATCGATGATAAATACATAATTATTGAAGCACAATCTTCGAAAGGAGATAAAGACGCTATAAAACATTTGATTGATGTAAAAGAATCTTATCACGAAGTAGACGAATCGGTTTCCTCCAAGCTTACTGTTGGAATGCCTATCAAAGGTGGGAAAAGTGGAAACACAAGGCTCGTTTTCTTGGACAAAGGCCGTGGACAATATTACCAGTTACTTGGATCGTTTTTGTGGCAGTCAGGAAACAGAATTGACCAACATATTTCAAGAATTGCATCACAAGACATGATTGAGAAATATTTTACAAACAAAGAAAATATTAATAGCTGGTCATATGGCTTTGATAAATCAAACATGAGCTTTAAAGCGTCTGATTATCAGACAACAGATGGGGGAATTGCATTGTTGCCATACGGATCATCTGATTTACTCCTCTCTGCAAAGATAGCACCTTTTGTCAAAGATTCGGTTGATTTGTCTAAGCTAAAACAATATTTTTATTCAGTATATGGGAGCGAAGAAATTGCGGGCATTAAAGCTGCTGCATTGTATGGTCTAGCCGTTTTAAGAGAACCAGTACTTACAGAAATTGGCAAAGCAACAAGAGTATCAAATGCAACTTTAAATGAATTACTTTATTTGAGCCTTGCTTATTGTGAGCTGGGTGAATGGCCGTTAGCACAAAAAATATTTAAAGAGAGAATTGAAGATAAAATCAAGATAAGTGGCGCCCAAAAATGGATTGACAGTGGTGTCGATAAAGACGATACGCTCGAATCAACTGCACTAGGAATGATGCTTACTTCATACTTTGATCTCGATAACAGCCGCGCCTTTTACAATTATTGTACCGGGAACTCCACTAGTGATATTCTAGTAAATCTTGAGATGCTTTCCTATGTCAGAAATGAAATAGTTAAAGCAACTCCGCAAACAGCGGAATTTACTTATACTTATCTTGGGAAAACAACCAAAGTAACTCTAGATGCTGGTTTTACAATTTATAGAGATATTCCATCGAAAAAAATTGGGGATTTTAAAATTTCAAGCGTTACAGGAGGTATAACTTTAATAAGTACTTATAAAAACGCTCCAACTAGCAACATAAAGACAGATTCTGACCTTAAAGTTACAAGAAATTATTACAATAGTAAGGGAGAGAAGACAAACACATTTGCACAAGATGAAATCGTTCGGGTAGAGATTGATTTTGATTTTAATACTAAATCTCCGGATGGAAGCTATGAAATCTCTGATTTTCTGCCATCGGGACTAAAACCACTAGAAAATACCTGGATGTATGGAGATGCCAGAGTTTTTAACAGCAGTTGGTATGGAAGAATAAACGGACAGAAAATAACATTTGATGTTTATAATTTCAATAGCATCAAATACGCTCCGAACAAATATTATAAAATTATCTATTATGCCCGCGTTGTAAGTACTGGTACATACACTGCTGAAAGCCCAATAATACAGGGAAATGGGAACCTAGCAGGACTTAATTTCGGAAACCGCGCAATAGTCGTTTTGAAATAGACGTTATAAATTTGTTTTTGGCTATTTCTTTTACTCAGTGCAATAAAATTATTTTGATCAAAAAACAATACGGAGGTGCTGCACTTCTGTGTTGTTTTTTGTAAAATCTAGTGCCTAATATGAATCTTTGGAGTATAATTATTCTATACTAATAGTACTCTTAAAGAGCGATGAGGAGGAGCACATGGATAATTTGTCAGTGGTAATAAGTGATAGAATAGCAATTGGAATAAGTGCTTGTTGCATGGGTTGTCCGGTTAGGTATAATTCTAAAGGCTTTGACATGCTAGCTAATCTTGGGAGAGAGAAAAGTGATTTTCGCTGGTGTCCGGTTTGCCCTGAATGTATGGCGGGACTTGGGGTTCCAAGAGAACCGATTCATGTTACTGGCGGTGATGGAAGTATGGTTTGGACTGGTGAAGCGGAAGTAAAAAATCGAAGAGGATTTAAAGTCGGACAGCAAATGAAGGATGGTGCAACGGCTTGCATGGAAGCCCTTAAAAGAGCTGGTGCTGTAGCTTTTGTATATATGGAAGGAAGCCCATCTTGTGGGGTTTACAGGACTACACTAAAAAACCAAAAAAGAGGTAATCCCCCTGGTGTTTTTGGCTCATTATTGCTTGAAAATGAATTTTTTCTTATACCTGCAAATGATGTTCAAAGCCCACTGAAATGGTGGGACTGGAGACGGCGCCTTTTGGCATTTTATTGGGTTAAAGATCAAACTCCTTTAAGTAAAGATGAAATTTATAAAATCTGGCATAAGCTTAAGTTTTTATGTCAGGAAATTGATGACGTTTGGGCAAGGGGAATTGGGCGAAAGTTGTCAACTCTCGAAAATGATTCAGTTTCAACTTTTTGGAGCACGTTAAGGAAGGAAACGATGGAAATTCTAAGAAAACCATCTACAACAAAGAAAATAACTAATAGCTTATGGAAAAATTATTCGTTCTATCGGAAATCAAGTGGTAAAACAGTCGAAGGGGTTAATTCTCCGGAGTTTAAAAGAAATATTACGTCGATTGCGAAAGAATTATCGTTGCTGGAAAGAAACGCAATTTCTAATGAATTTATTTTCGGGACCTCTCCTGTGCTTTATAGAGAAAAGAGAAGAATTCAAAAAGAAAAAACTGAACCTTCTGAAATTGAGGAGTCAGAACCTAGCTTATAGTAAAAGGTTAAATCAAAAGCCATTTTAAATTTTTTTAAGTGGTAAATCTATCCCATATGGTAGATGAACCATTATATTTTGCGCTATCTTACATTGAGAATTATACATAGGCGATGTTGATGTTGCCCTATAGTGCTTCACATGTTATTATTCTTTTAATTAATTAGCAACTTGAGAAGGGAATTTCAAAACAATGAACAACGAAATGACGAAGACGAGAAGAAATTTAATTCTTTTTAATGCATGCATAGCAACCTTTATGGCAACTCTCGACGGAAGCATTGTAAATATATCACTACCTGTAATGTCAAAGTATTTTAATGTAAGTATTAACTCTGTTCAATGGGTCGTTACTGCATATTTATTGACTATATCAGCAATTTTGCTAATATGGGGTAAATTGTCAGACATATATGGTAGAAAATACTTATTTGCAGCGGGAATGCTAATTTTTACAATAGGGTCAGCGTTATGCGGAATTTCAAACAGCCTGGAATTACTAATTATTTCACGTGTTATCCAGGCAATTGGAGCATCAATTACTATGGCTCTTGTGCAGGGTATTGTCACTTCCATTTTCCCTGCAAATGAGCGCGGGAAAGCATTAGGCGTAATTGGTGCAACCGTTGCAATTGGCAGCCTTCTTGGTCCGGGGTTGGGTGGTATTCTCGTAAGATTTGCAGGATGGCAGTCGATATTTTATATTAACATTCCGATTGGAATTGCAGGGTTTGTGCTAACGCTTATATTAATGACAGAAACTGAAATGAAGACTGCTAATAAAGCATTTGACATTAAAGGATCTCTTATATTTGTTGTTTCAATAACAACAATGTTTACAAGTCTTCTTTCATACCAAGATAAACTCATTTCATCAACAATTATGATCTTAATGGTATTTATAGCAATAATTCTATTTGCAATATTTATCCGATATGAGAAGGGTCTCTCCAATCCTCTTTTAGACACCACAATATTTAGTAACCGCAAGTTTTCAATGAGTCTTGCAACATCTTACATATCTTTTCTATCTATGTTTGCATACATTTTTTTTATGCCATTTTATTTACAGTATGCAATGAAATTAAACATTCTTACAGCGGGCTTATTAATGTCTATTTATCCGGTTGTCACTGCAATTTTAGCTCCAATAAGTGGATGGCTTTCAGACAAAAAGCTTCGAATATCTCTAACTTTCTTAGGCCTTTCAATAAATACACTGGCATTAGCACTGCTTTCATTCCTTAATTCAACGTCGTCCTTAATACATACAGGGCTTTTAATCATGATGCTTGGTGCTGGCAGTGCCTTGTTTCAGTCACCGAATACAAGTACAATCATGGGTTCTGTTTCAAGAGACAAAGTCGGCGTTGCAGGGAGTATAAATGCCTTTTTCAGAAATTTCGGCATGGTTTCAGGAACAACACTTTCGGTAATTCTGTTCATGTATATTACAAAAATGGATATAAATAACCTTTCAGGAAGTTCGTTTGACATACCTTTATTTCTTAAAGGTTTCAGAGCAGTTTTGCTAAATGCATCCGGTCTTTCTCTTATAGCTGTTGGAATCAACGTTCTGATTAGAAAAAATCAAGTTAATTCTATCAATCATGCCAAAGAAACAAAATAAAGAACGATTTATAATACAAGAAAATCGAATAACTATATAGAAAATTATTATTAAACCAGCAAAGAATTAGCAAATAGTGAGCACGTAATGCTGTACAATATATTGAATAATACGACAAGATCTGTTACTATTGATGTAGTACTTATAAATTCAATTCAAATGTATTTCTAAGATTGTGTATTAAGTCATTTTTACCAATTAAAATTAGTAAAAAGCGATAATAGTTGTGGCACAACTATTGACACATCTTGCACGAATTGAAACAGAGGAATAAAATTATTACATGACCTATCATTTAAAGTTCTATGTTCATAAATAATGTACGATTTTTCATTGAATCGTTGATTGATGAAATAGATAAGCTTTACAAACTGCGACCTTTTAAAGAATTGTTTTGTAAAAAAATTGTAAATAATTTGGAGGAGGACAAATGATTAACGAAAATTGTATTAAATTTGACATTTCTGTACCTTGCATAAAGAAGGCTCTTGACATTGCACTAGAAGCACATAGAGACCAGATTGACAAAGGAGGAGTTCCATACATTATGCATCCAATAACTGTTGCAAATCAGATGGAAACAACGGATGAAATTGTTGTAGCATTATTACACGACGTAGTTGAAGATAGCAATATTACAATTGAGCATCTAAATAAATTTGAATTTTCGTATGAAGTTATTGCAGCAATCTCTACACTTACAAAGACTGCAGGAGAAGAATTTTTCAAGTATCTTGATAAAGTGAAGAAAAATGAAATTGCTTTAAAGGTAAAAATTGCTGACATGAAGCATAATAGCAAACTTTCTAGGCTTAAAGAAATAACAATAGAGGATATCAAACGCCAGGAGAAATATTTTGCAGGAATTCATTATCTTTCGAAAAGTTCGTTTTGATTACAAAACATAATGTTTGATTATAAAGGAAATTATTGGTACAATTTATTGAAATAGAAAATTAGGCTGAGTTAATGACGAAGTATGAAAACCCTTTATTTATAGGGGAATGAAATTTATGGAGGAAGAACATGAACGAAAATATTGAAAATTCCGCAAATTCATCAGGAATAAATGAGACATTTCAGGAAAATTCACAAGCAGAGCAGATAATAACAGCCCCCAGAAAGGGAAATAAAGCAGCAATTACAATAATTGTATTAGCTTTGTGTGTTCTTATACTAGGGAGTGGTGCACTTGCTTATACACAATTGTTTCAGCGAGATATTAACATAATGATTTTTGGCGAACAAAAATATGCATTAGGCCTTGAGCAAAAATCAATGATTAAGATGTCTGGTAATTTTCAGAATGCAATATCATTGCTTTTAAAAAATAGTAATGTTGCAAAATCTACAAAAACTGATATGAATATGGAATTAAAATTAGAACCTTCAATGTATGACATGCTAGGAGCTGGAATGGGTCCTGAAGGTTCAAAAACAATGGAATCAGTTATAAATTATTTAAATACGATGAGTATGACGGCTACTCAAACAACCACAGATAAAGGAAGTAAATCAACTCTTAAAATAGCAGAGAAGACTGGAGATTTTCTAACATTAAACTCCTGGACAGATAACAAAAACACAATATTCCAAATACCAGATGTTTCACCGAAATACATTCAGATTCCCATGAATGCCAATTTACAGGTATCTCAAGCAATAAAAATTGATTCGGTAAAACTTAAAACAAGTCTTGAATCAGTCCTAAAAGTTTATATCGAATCATTGAAAGATGCTAAAATAACGATAACAGATAATCAAACAGTTAAAATTGATGATGTTTCAGTTACAGCAAAAAAGATTTCGGTAACTCTAACCGAAGCTCAACTTAATAAGTTATGTAAAGATGTAATAACCGCAGTCCGCGATGACAAGTATTTACAAGAAATGATTATTGCAAACGTTAATAGTACATTTGAGCTCTATTCAAATGCTCAATTTCAGGTAGCAGGTGACTTAGGGAAAGAGAAACTTACAATTGAAAAATATAAAGAATGGTGCAATAAGATAATTAGTGAAATAGAAAAAGAACAACCGGCTGATGGAAAATATATTTTAAATACATATGCTACACCATCAAATATTATCGTTGCAAGAACCTATGAAATAATCCCTGCTGACAAATCTTCTGAGAAAATCGTCGTTCAAATATTAATGCCATCAGAAGGCGGGGTTGATGGTCAAAAGGCATTTAATTGGTTGGTCAACGATAAAGAATTGTTCAGGGCTGTTCTTAGACCAACCAGCTTGACCGATGGAACAATTAAAGCTATAGCAACATTAGACGAGAATCAAGCTCAAGTTGGCTTTAATATAAATTACAAGAATTTAATCAAGGCTCCTTGGAATGGGAGTGATATATTTTCTGGAACATACACTATTACATTAATTGATCCAGATAACGAAATAGCAAGTAATTTTGGAGCAAAAGATAATTTCCCTGAACTTATGAAATCATCAATGATTATTGGGTATAGTGTTAACAAAGGTGCTCTCGAATCAACAATCAAAATCGCACTTAAAGGAATCGGAGAATTCAATTTCAAAACAAAAACGACAAACATCTCACTTGAGAAAATAGAGAAGCCTGTTATAAACAAAGATAATTCAATCACATATGACATGAAAACACCAAATACTGATGCAATGGTGCTATTAGGAACCGAAATACAGACAGGAGCTATAAAGCACATCGTAAAACTTGCTAAACGAAATTCGGAACTTGCAAAAATCCTTGAATCGTTTGGAATGTCAGCTGAAACTTTGGAAGCAATGGCAAACGGAACGGGCATTATTCCTGATACAACAGGAGGGGATGCTGCAAAAATAAGAGCACCTATTGAAGATGAATATGCTAATGCAATCAATATTTATAATGCATTAAATGCAGATAAGCCAATTACTGGAAATGACCTTGCGGATGCAGCTTCAATAGATGCCATGCTTGGAGAGTTAAAACCCATTAGCGAAGGTAATGAAGATATTTCGGCAATACTTGCAAAAATTGAAATATTAGATGGAGTCGCGACTGTTAAGCAATCATAAGTTCTCAGAAGTCAGAAAAGAGTAAAAGCGACGAGACAAAAGTTTAGAAGATTAAAGTAAAAAGCATAAAGCAAAAAGTTTAAAACTAAAAACTAAAAGCCAAAACTAAAAGTCGAAAGAAAAGAGAGAGAAAAGAGAGAGAAATCAAAAGAAAGAGAGAAAAACCGAAAGCCAAAAGCAAAAGTAAAGATAAAAAAACCGAAAGCCAAAAGCAAAAGTAAAGATAAAAAAACCAAAAGGAAAACAGAAGGCAAAAAGGAAAAGCAGTAAGATAAAAAGTGAGAAAAGAATTAAAATGAGCGAAAGTTATTTCAGTTCAAAAAATTCAAAGAGCAAACAAATTAATAAAAAGCCATTGCTAATATATATTTCTATATTAGCAATGGTGTTTTTGATTTTGGCGATTTTTCTTTATTCGCAAAATCATTGGGTTAAAACAACAAATATTAGTTTTACCGATAACACCTTAAATGCTACGGAATCGAATAAGATTAAAAATGCTATGGAAACATATAAGATTAAGAATGAGACTGAAACAGATAAAATTAGAGATAATACAAAAACAGATAAGATTAAAAATAATATGGAAACAAACAAAATTAAAATTGTGCAAATTTCGGATTTACATGGCAATTTACTTAGTAAAAATAATGATAAATTAGTAAAACAAATCAAAGATCAAGTGGCAGACGTTATAGTCGTGACAGGAGATTTCATTGATCAGAAAACTAAAAACCTTCGCGATATGGCATCTTTAATGAATCGCTTAAATAAACTTTGCCCGCTAATTTATATACCGGGGAATCACGAATACTGGTTAGAAGACATGTCAGAATGGGAAAAAGAACTTTCGTTATTTGGCCTTGAAATGACTCAAAATAGAACCAAAACAATACAGATTAGAAATAGTAGTATAAGTATTTTAGGACTTGATGAGGCAGCTATAGCAATTGGCTGCGAAGAACAAAAAAATCTATTTAGGAATCTTAGTGAGAAATCTGGTATAAAAATCGTCTTATCCCATTACCCAGAAAATTTTGCCATGATGGGAGAATCTTCATATAAAAACTATCTGTTTAACATTCAATTTTCTGGGCATGCGCATGGAGGACAAATATTCATACCATTTGTCGGAGGGTTATATGCCCCGGGTCAAGGGTTTTTACCTAAATACTATAAAGGTGTTTATAGATCGGATAACTCAAGCGATCCGAATTTGTTGTCAAATAATCCAGTAATGGTTGTAAACAGGGGTCTAGGAAATAGTATTATTCCTCAGAGAATTTTCAACAGACCGGAGATTATTGTTACCACGATTAATGTGAATTGAATGAAATATAAGTGGCAAAATAATTATTGGAATTAAATCCATTCCAGTAGTTTTAAAACAAGAATATGCCATTTTGCTTGCTGATTGTATGTTTATATAAACCATATTTATAAAAAGTAGTCTATTCAGAAATTCGTTCTTAACAAATAGTTTATTCACAAATTCGTTTGCATGTCGTTTAAATCAATAAAATCGGTTTGAAATTGTTTCTTTAATAAATCTACAGGTATAAATTTATTGAACTTTCCATTTACCTCATTTGTTCCGATTTCAAGCTCTTCCTTATTTATTGTCGAAGATTTAATCTCATATAAAATATCAAAAAGCTCTTTGTGGGATTTTGTGGTTCGAACAATGAACCAGTATGGCACGTATTTATTTACAACTTCAATTCCGTATTTTCCGAACATAAAAAGAAGTGTTACAAAGGCTCTTGTGCCAAGCCATGGAAGAATGCAATAATCGTTTCCACCTAAAGACAAAACAGTATAGTCACAAATATTACTTCCTTTACTTATCCCTCGAATCTCCCTAAGTCTTGCAACGGCCCTTTCTTGAAGATAAAGATATGAATCTTCACAGCTAAGAATGGCTTTCATCTTTTGGAGAATTCTCGTGTGTATTAAAAACCCAGAGCCATTCCAAATGTTGCTTGATCTCCCTCCAACAAAAGCAACATAAAGGATTTCGTTCTTCTCGTCAACATCTGTTACCTCCCATGTTTTTCCTGCCAGAGCAAACCTTTCGCCAACAGGGAATTTTACTTGAACAGAACCAATTTCTTCAGACTCACAACGAACAGTATATTCAATAGGAGCTTCAAAGACGGCGAAAAACTGATAATCGTTAACGAGAGCTTCTGCCTTTAGACCGACAATTAAATTGCCGTTTTCTGTACGCTCAAGGTGTCCTATCTCAACAAGATTTAAAAGCAATTTCTTATAATCTTCTGGGTTTATGTGACGGAAAGCAGAAAGAGATAGCACCATAGAAGCAATGTAAGCAGGAGAGGCTTCTCCTGCGGAATACATAATACTCATTGTTTGATGGTATAAAAGACTAAAGGGAAGGAAGGGCAAAGCGATAGGTTCAATAAAGCGTTCCCGCGTGTAAAGTTCAACTATAGCAATACACCTTATAAAATCCCAGTCTATTTGCTGGACGGAAATTTCATTGGTAAGATGCTGGTATTCGCGACAGGCAAACCACATCTGGGCCGCTTCGCCTCTTCTTCCACTTCGCCCAAGTCGCTGAACAAAACTTGAAATAGAAAATGGTGTTCCTAACTGAATTATTCTCTCGAGTTCTCCTATGTCAATTCCCAACTCAAGTGTAACAGTTGCTCCAACCACCATTGGAAGAGAAGAAGATTTCATTGCTTGCTCTGCAGTTTCACGCAAAGTTGTAGAAAGACTTCCATGATGAATTATATAAACATTTTCGTCTTTTCGCTCCTCGGTCAATTCGCGAAGTGTCGAAATAATCCTTTCGAGCTCCATCTTTGCATTTGAAAACAATATGCATTTTTTCCCATAGGAATTATAATATATATAATCGAAGTATTCCATATCAACGCTTGAAAGATCACCATCCTTAACTTCAGGATGCAAAAGCAAAAAATGTTCAACCGCAAGCTTAACTTTTGTCTTCGATGCTGACAGCGCAGGTGTTATAACCTTTCTTCTGGTTGCTCCAGCAAGCCATTTTTCTGCCAAAGTATAATCTCCTAAAGTTGCCGAAAGGCCAATTCTTCTTGGGCTTACTCCTGCAATTCTCTCGATTCTTTCCATGATACAAAGGAGCTGCACTCCACGGTCACAGCCCATGAAATAATGAACTTCATCAACAATTATGTATGCCAGATCAGAAAACAGGGTGATTATCTGCTGTTTCTTGTTCATTAACATACTTTCAAGGGATTCGGGAGTTGTTTGCAAAACGCCTCTGGGGGATTTGAGAAATTTATGCTTATCATTTGCGCTAACATCACCGTGCCATTTTTGGACAGGGATATCAACTTCTCTAAGCAAATCATCGAGCCTTGAGAACTGGTCGTTAATTAAAGCCTTAAGAGGACTGACATACAAAACAGCAACTGATTTGCGCGGATTTGACATAAGTTCAGTAAGAACCGGCAAAAAAGCAGCTTCAGTCTTACCAGACGCAGTGCCTGAAGTTAATAAAAGATGAGCATCGGTATTAAAAATAACATCACAAGAAGCCACCTGTATTTCGCGCAGCTCAGTCCATCTGTTCTTGTAAATATAGTCTTGTATAAAAGGTGAAAGTTTATAAAATGCATCGTCTTTATTTGACATAATAATTCTCCACTTCCTTAGTAATTGAACGATTATAAAAATTTACTATCTAAAAACAAAATATCTTATGGTTCAAATATTTAAAAATCTAAAAATCTAAAAAGAATTAGTTTGACATAAAACATTAGCCCTAAATAGCAGTAAAATGAAATATTTATAATTCAAATTCGGCAAACTTTTCTAAAATATCTTCTTCACCTTGAGAAGAAATCGGTTTGTGGAAACTAAAACCACTGCTATCAAAAAGTGCAGAAAGTGTAATATCAGGATTTTGATGTAAAATATTTAAGACCTCAAGAAAATCACGGACAACCTCGCGCGGAGTGATGTGCTGATCCGCACCCATCCGATTCCACTCAAGATTTATAAAAGAGAGCAAATCCTGCTTCTCGAGAAAATATGGATATTGGTAATGTATAGAGTGTATTTCGGACAACCTTTCGACAAGCAAAAACAATTCCTCGTTTGATAATGTGTTAAGACGAAGAACTGGGGCTTGCATGTCATGAAACTGCTCCTGAGAAAACCTTCCGGTCTCAAGACGGGAACGCAAAGCCTCATAAGAGTAAACACCTCTTCTTGTGTCCTCTAGAAATTGCGGGGTTCCTCCCATAAAGAAGCCTATATGGCTTGCCTTTCCCTGCATGGTGTCATTAAAAATAGTGAGAATTTTCTCGTAATTATTTTGACGAGTAAGGTTATGTGGTATTTTAAAAAGATTAACTAGTTCATCAACAAGAACCAATAACCCTTTATATCCTGCAATTACTGCAAATTGAGAAATGAGTTTAAGATAATCATACCATGTTTCATCGGTAATAATGTTATTTACTCCAAGCTCGTTTCTGGCTTCAGTCTTTGTTGAATACTCACCGCGCAGCCACTTCAAAACGCACGACTTTGTGTCTTCGTTACCCTGTGAATAAGCAAGGTAATACAGATTCATAACTTTGGCAAAATCAAATCCATGGATCATTCCTTCCATCACACTTATTTTGTCGAATATTTTCTTCTCAACCATCGCTACGAAATCACTTGAAGATGGAGACACGCCTTGAACTTGAATCAATTCGTTTTGCACTGCCATAATCCAGCGTTCAATTAATAAGGGAAGTGCTCCGCCGTCAGGCTTGGATTTTGTTGATAGATTTGAAAGTAA
>JBBQKF010000036.1:0-27841 GCA_038326615.1 Saccharofermentanales bacterium
AGAACAGGCAATAAAAATCCTTAACAGTCTCGCATCCGGAAACCGCCTCGTAGGGATTATTTCGCACGTAAGTGAGCTCAAAGAACGAATTGACAAGCAAATCAGAATCAAGAAAACGACAAGAGGCAGCGCGATAGAGGTTGTGGTTTAGTGTGTCACAGGGACGGGGTTGGTGACAATGTTGTCAACAACCCCGTCCCTGTGACTGCTGCATCGGCCTGCCTGCTAATTATTCTGCTGCTTTCACCAGTTAAAAAATGCCAGTATCGGTAGATATACCCCGCCCAGAAAAGCATCTCTTTTGCAAAAACTTCACCTTCATTCAGATGCGTTTCGTCGGCGAGATTTGCAAGAATAAATAACATGTATGCTGTGAAATAATCAAGTAATTTTCGGAAATT
Source organism: Saccharofermentanales bacterium (assembly GCA_038326615.1). GTDB lineage: Bacteria > Bacillota > Clostridia > Saccharofermentanales > UBA5734 > JBBQKF01. The sequence continues at coordinate 402 of JBBQKF010000036.1, forward strand.
TGGGGTTTAAGAATCGTTTTCCTCCATGCAATTACACCCACGAAGAAATCAAGCCTTTCATATCCTGAAGTCTGTACCCAAGGATTTCAGCGCCTCGTCCCATAGAAATTTGTTCTTTTTATACACCAATTCTAACCAATTTAGATAAACGTTCTTCCATAAAACATGTAGAAGATAGAGAATCCGGCTCTTTGGCACGCATAATCTCAGGAAACTGATACAAATCGTCACTGCCAAGATTTTCAAGCTTCTCAAAATGATATTGTGAGGACAAAGACGTATTCCTTATTGAAACATAAAATTTATTTCTAAACTCAGAGACCATAAATTTCCACCAAGCGGTCAAGCACAGTTTTATAGCTGCCCTGAAAAATATGTTTGATTTTAATAACTCTTTTAACAAATGATAACCCGGATGAATTTCCCCACTCTTGTGTAAAAGCCACAACAGGCATTAAAAAATACGAAGCAAATACATTTGTCTCCTTTTCCTGATCGAATAAATAATCTGAATCATCAACATCAAAAGAATCCAAGTGCAGTAATAGGTGAGCAAGCTCATGTGCAATGCTAAAAATTGAACACTCAACAGAAAGTCTATCCCACGCATTTACAATAATGGCAGGACCTCCGTCCAAATCAGAAACAGATAACCCCAGAAAACCTTTTGAAGCTAAATTAACAGTATGTATAGTAATTAATTTAAGTTAAGAAGTAGATGGGTAAGGGAGCAAATTTAAAAAAACAAATGAAAATTACAATACCGATTAAGTGAATTACAATTTTCACTTATAAAATCCCATGAAAATTTGAAATTTCCTAAAGCTGCAAATTCAGAAGAATTTACAAATGCAAAAAAATCTTTTGGACTATCTGAATATTTGTCAGAAAAATTCTCTGCCAAAGTCATTTTCTCTTCTTTTGTAGGATCTTTTTGAATATCATGAAGAACATGCTCTAAATTACTTAAAAAATAATATACGCTATATTTTATTGATGCAATTTGGGGTGTTGCTACTAATCTTTTAAGTGCTAAGGACTTAATTTGATTGCGCTTTTGAATAAAAGCAACATCTTTGGTTTCAATTCTATCGGAATAATACTGAATATGATTTACATCAGCAAAAACAATCTTTTCATCCCTTACAAATGCTCCATCAGTATCAACCAAATGAACAACCTGAGCAATGTCGCTTTTATGAAAACGCATATTTGAAAGATGCTTATCAATATGGGTATATACTTTCTTTATGATGTTTTGAGGATTTGTGTTTTCTTCGGTTAAAATATCTCCATAGGTTATTTGAAACATTATTTCTTCATTTTCAACAAATGAGGGCAAAATACCTTCAAGTGACACTTTGTCAGTAATGCCTTCAACTAAAAACAGTACTATTTTCTTTGCTTTACCCATTCAAATCCCTCCCGGCCTTGCGAAATGCGCGTCTAATATCGTATTCTTTCGTTGGTGCATATACCTGTTCTTTCTGATCGCCGATATTAATGCTCCTCAGGTATAAATCTCTGAGATTGTTATTGCTTTTAACATTAGTAAGACGGATATATCTGTTTTGGGGATTAGTGGTGGTAAAAACTAAAGAACTTTTTCTGATCATTTCCAGAGGACGAAGATTATGCGATGTAAAAATAAGTTGTCCCTTACCGCTTTCTTCAATAACACCAAGTAATTCGCCGAGAAGATATTCAAAAATGCCTGCATCAAGCTCATCAACCGCCATACAAATCGAAGGATTATTGTACATAGCAATAAGAATATTTAGAATAGAAAGCATTTTTTTGATTCCTTCAGACTCATATTTTAAAGGAATACGGACGTCACCGCGGACAGATAACAATTCAAACCGAACGCCATTTTCACCAGCTCTCGTTACCTGAGGTCCATGCTCTTTAATAAAAATTGTAAGGCCCGGAACTAAAGACTTTAAAACTAGATTCATTTCTTCCACAATGGACTTAAATATGCCAAAAGTATCACTGTCGAAAATTGTGGGTTCGCACAAAGACACAACTAAATCTTCTATTGAAAAATTACCGGATTTCTCGTGTTTTACCGAAAATGGAATTGCAAAATCCAACTTAATAATTCCGCTATGGCTATTTTTAATGACAAACAAATCAGTTATAGCATAATATCTTAATGAGTGCAAAATAAAAGCTGCGTTATCGATTCCGGCGCCGTCTTCTAAAATTCCTCTTGCTTCATCAGAAAAAATAAAAGATTTGCCTTCTTTTTTTGCAACAACTTTCGCAACATTTAAACTAACTTTATTCTCTTTATCTGCAGAAATAATTGACTTAAATCTGTATTTGGGAGTAAACAAAACGTCCTCATTTCGAGGAGAATAATTAATTAAATCAGTCTCCCTTGACCATTTCCCGTTTTCTATAAGTGAATATGAAATTTTCTCTTGCTCGATTTCGATGCCGACATCAGTATCACGAGAAATAGTAAACAGATAATTAACAATTATTTGCTTTGAATTATCTTGTAAAAAAAACTTAAAAGCGCAAGTTGACTTATCACTTAAATTTCCGATAAAACTTGCAGTGTCTGACGGCAGGGGAAGCCCCATCATAAGAATCTTCAAAAAACCGAGGGCATCAATAACAGCAGTCTTGCCAGAACCATTCTGCCCGTAAATGCCAAGAATTTCCGAATTCCCTTTAAAGCCATCTTCTGTATTAGAATTCGGCATTTCAATTTTACCGTAATCAACATTTTTGAAATCATTCAATTCAATAGAAAGCAAGCGAACAATTAGCTCATTCATAATATAATAAACACCTCCAAAGTCAAATTTATTGTAACACAAAAGTGTATTTATGTAAGCAATAAAATCAATAACGAAACATATTGTATCGATAAGCCAACAATAAATGATGTATTGCTAAGAAAATAGAATTATGGAAAAATCGTGACATGTCCGATATAGGACAGGATAGGAAAAGGAAAAAGGAGAAAGGAAAAAGGGTGGGTCCGCTTGGATGCGCAAGCATCCAATTGCAATATTTCGCATAACAATAGAAAACTCTCAATATTGTAAAACGCGAAATCTTTAATTTCGTAAGCGGACTTTGGACCAGTATTCCTGCTTACCTAACCTTCCTTTTCATTGATTTTCGTTTTCGCCTGGTTTTATCTTTTAGATTTAGCTTTGTCCGGAACAATGGCTAATGTATAGCCTAATGGCTTTAATATTTTGAATAAAGTGTCAATTTGTGGCGTAGCTCGCATACTTTCTAATCTGGCAATTGCAGGTTGTTTAACCCCAGACAACTTGGAAAGCTCTTTTTGAGAAATGCCCTTTTTCTCTCTTGCTTCTATCACTTTACCAATCAATGAAACTTCAAAGTCAATAATCGCCTTATCCGCTTCGGATAAATAATTGAGGTCGTTATAGAGATCGCCAAATTCTGTGAACTCCTCATTTCCAAATTTAAAACTCATAAATTTCAATCCTTTCTAAAAAATCCTTCATATTATTTCGTGCCTTTTCAATTTCCCTTACCGGTGTTTTATTAGTTTTCTTCAAAAAATGATGCAACAAAACAAATGTATTATCTCCCAAAATGCAACAAGAACAGACAAACGCTAAGTGAAATAGACACTAAATGTAGCTTTTATCGTAAAACAAAGGTATAACCAGCTAATTTGTGTCAACAACCCCGTCCCCGTGACACTTTAGTGATAATAAAATAGCTATTATGATTTCAAAAATGATATAATAATTTCAACGAGTTAATTTGAAAGCCGTGCCCATTTCTAAGCTTTATCCTATAGATCGACAGGAGGAGAATCATGTTAGAATTAACACCCATAAAAAAGAACAAAAGGCCCGTAGTTGGACTTTATAGTGTTGGGCTCAAAGCCTATTGGGAACAATTCCCGGGCTTAAAAGAAAGACTGATTGAATACGGTAAATTTATTGAAACAAAAATGAGTTTGCAAGCGATTGTTAAAAATTATGGCTTGGTCGATAACGAAGACGAAGCTAGGAAAGCCGGCGAATGGTTCAACAGTCAAAATGTCGATATTATTTTTATGCATTGTGCGACATATGTAACCAGTTCATCTATTCTTCCAATACATCAAATTTGCAAAGCCAATGTTATAGTATTAAATCTTCAACCGACAGCAAGAATTAATTATGAAGAGACAACAACAGGAGAATGGTTAGCACATTGCGGAGCGTGTGTGGCTCCTGAAATTGCCAATGCATTTAACAGATATGGAATAAAATATACTGTAATAAATGGCTTGCTTGGACTTGATTATACTCCTGCTATCTCATTAACAGATGAAAATACAGCAAAAAGGCCGGAAGCAATTAAAGCGTGGAACGCAATTAATGAATGGATAAAGGCAGCAGAAGTTTTAGCAACGCTCAAAAACAGTAGATTCGGATTTCTAGGTGGAAATTATAGCGGTATGTTAGATATGTACAGCGATTTCACGATGCTTCAAGCACAAACAGGAATGCATGTAGAAATTATCGAAATGTGTGATTTAGATAGATGCCTAAAAGCTGTTACACCAGAAGAGGTCAAAGAAAAATTAGCCGAAATCAAAGAAATATTTGAGATATCAGGAGACTCTCCTTCAGATCCGCTGGTCAAAAGACCCACAGCAGAGCAATTAGAGTGGTCTGCCACAGTTGCGGCGGCACAAGAAAGATTGGTTAAAGAATATAACCTTGATGCACTTGCATATTATTATCACGGCTCAAACGGAAATGAATACGAAAAGCTTCAGAGCGGGTTCATAGTTGGACATTCTCTTTTAACTGCAAAAGGAATAGCCTGTGCAGGCGAAGCTGATATTAAAACCGCACTGGCAATGAAAATATGCGATATTCTTGGCGTAGGCGGAAGCTTTTGTGAAATAGTTGTTACTGATTATATTGATGGGACTATACTAATTGGGCACGATGGACCTTTTCATATTAATATTTCTGATAGAAAACCGATACTTCGAGGGATGGGCGTATTCCATGGTAAACACGGAACAGGCATTTCTGTTGAAGCAAAAGTCAAAACAGGATTTATCACCACATTAAATGTGTCTCAAACGGTTGATGGAAAATTAAAACTAATCATTAGTGAGGCTGAATCAACAAACGGCTCCATCATGACTATAGGGAATACTCAAACTCCTGCCAAATTTAAAAATGACCCGGATACATATATGAACAAGTGGTTCTCACAATTCCCAACCCATCACTTTGCTCTTTCTATAGGACATAACGCATCTGTTCTAGAAAAAGTGGGCGAATTGCTTGGCATTAATTATATTAGTTTATAGTGTGTCATGGGGACGGGGTTGTTGACACAAAATTTATATAATTTCCTGCTGTGGCTGAAGAATGTATTGTAAAGACAACAAGAAATATTATCAATAAAGATTATCGTATGAATGGAGGATGGAAAAAAATGGCAAAAAGCAAATGGGTGTCTTTCTTCTTATGCCTGTTTTTAGGTGTATTAGGAATACATAAATTTTATGAAGGCAGAGTGCTTTTAGGGATTTTATATCTTTTTACTGTTGGGTTATTCGGAGTTGGTGTAATTATCGATTTAATTGTCCTATTTTTTAAACCAAACCCATACTATCCGTAAATTTGAATTTCGTAAACATGAAGAAAAACAAATATAGATAATGTATAATCTAACGTGAATGTAATAGAATCAAATAAGCTCAAAGTTCTAGAGTCAAAAGACAATTCGAGAAAATTTAATCTTTAAGCAATGTCAATTGCATAATTTTAAAACAAACTATAATTATTTTATAGATTTATGATAAAATATTAACATTGCATTGCATTATTAGTAGTTAAAGCAAAGTTAAGGTAAAAAAGACAAACCAATGTGCAATATTTTAAACCTAAATTAGGAATTAAATGAAAATCGCTAATAACGAACCGAATACCTAACGAACTAAAAAAGTTATAAATTAAAACGGATTAAGATAATTAATGAACTAATTTGAACTAAAATATCTATGAATGTTGAGGGAAGGGATTTTGTTTGATAATTCGGAGATAAGCATTAAACCACCAAAGATGCTTGACAATAAGCGCAATGGTAAGGTTATTGATGAGATAAGAGAAAGTTTGCAGAAGGGCTCAAAACTGAGTGTTATTTCTGCATTTTTCACAATATATGCCTTTGCGGATCTCAAGAAGGAATTATCACAAATAGATAAGATGAGATTTATTTTCACGGAACCAACTTTTATAAACAATGAAAGTGAAATGATTCGTGAATATTACATTCATCGCGAAAACGAAAAATCAATAAGCGGTAATGAGTTTGAAATCAGATTGCGTAATGAAATGAAACAAGCAGCAATAGCCAAGGAATGTGCGAAATGGATTGAAGAAAAAGCTGAGATTAAGTCGCTTAGGAAATCTAATTCTGCGCAGCCTCGCCTTGTATATATTCAAAACCAGACAGAAACTATGTCAATCAATGGAACAGTAGATTTTACAAGTGACGGTCTCGGAATAACACCTTCAAATAGAATTGACTCTAATATGTGCATTTACGGTAAAGACTTCACAATGCACTTTCTGAAAATGTTTGATGAGCTTTGGAATGATAAAGCAGCAGTCGAAGATGTAAAGGAAAAAGTGCTCGAGGAAATGAACGTTCTTTATAAAGAGAACAATCCAGAGTTCATGTATTTTGTTACACTTTTCAATGTGTTTCACCAGTATCTTGATGAATTGACAGAAGACACTATTGTAAAGAGCAAGACAGGCATCAAGGAAACTCTAATTTGGAATAAGCTCTACAAATTTCAAAAAGATGGAGTTATGGGTGCAATTGATAAAATAGAAAAATACAATGGTTGCATCCTTGCGGATTCAGTTGGACTTGGGAAAACATTCACTGCACTGGCAGTTATTAAATATTATGAACTAAGAAACGATAGAGTACTTGTTTTAGTTCCGAAAAAACTTAATGAAAACTGGAGTATATATACCCAAAATGACAAGCGGAATATTTTTCTTCAAGATCGCTTTAATTATGATGTTTTGAATCACACCGACTTAAATCGAAATAGTGGTATGAGTGGAACAATGAATCTTGCTACAATCAACTGGTCCAATTACGATCTTGTTGTTATTGATGAAAGCCATAACTTCCGAAACAATTACCCAGTTAAAAACAAAATAACAAGATACGAAAAATTAATGGATGAAATAATTAAATCAGGCGTTAAGACAAAAGTAATGATGCTTTCTGCAACACCTGTTAATAATCGTATGAATGATATAAAAAATCAAATTGCATTTATCACAGAAGGGCAAGACAAGGCGTTTAGAAAAGTAGGACTTAATAGCACAGATTCCATTTTAAGGAAAGCGCAGATGGTCTTTAATCGATGGTCAGTTTTGCCAGAAGAAGTGCGGAATACAAACACTTTTGTTGAAATGATGGACCTCGATTATTTTAAATTATTAGACACAGTGACTATTGCAAGAAGCCGAAAGCATATTGAGAAATATTATAATCTCGACGAAATAGGAAAATTTCCGACAAGACTTACACCGCAAAACAGATACTGTGATATTGACACCTTAAAGAAATTTCCATCAATAGCGGAAGTAAACAAGCGTATAAAAAGACTTAGTTTATGCGTGTATTCGCCGATTTTGTACGTTTTGCCAGAACACCAGCATCGGTATAACGAAAAGTACGATATAACGGTTGCAGGAGGTGCATCAGTTTTTAGACAAGCAGACAGAGAAAAACAATTAGTCAATTTGATGCGCATTAATATGTTAAAGAGAATGGAAAGCTCTATACATTCTTTTGCTTTGACGGTTGAAAATATATTGAACAAAATCAAATCCACAATTGAATTTGTCGACATAAAAAAATACGACTACAACCCGGAGGCTAATATAACTGAAATAGATTTGGAAGATAATGAATATGAAAGCTTGATGTTTGGAAATAACGTCAAAGTTTTACTACAGGATATGGATTTAATAAAATGGCGGGATGACCTAGTATCCGATAAGCAAAAACTTGAAGAACTTCTTACAGAAGCAAGAAAGATAACGCCAGATAGAGATGCCAAATTAATCGAATTAAAAGCACTGATAAAAGCGAAAATAAGTAGCCCAATCAACAATGGAAATAAGAAAGTCATTGTTTTCACTGCGTTTTCAGACACAGCAAATTATCTTTATGAAAATATAGCACTAAAGCACAATTTAAATAGCGCAATGGTTACAGGCTCGGGAGAAAACAAATCCACTATAGAAATTCCAAAACAATTCCGCAATCAAATAAAAATATCAGATTTAAACACCATTTTGACGTTATTCTCCCCAAAGTCAAAGGAATGTGACAAAATATTCCCAGAAATGAAAGAAAGAATTGACTTGATCATAGCGACTGACTGCATTTCTGAAGGTCAAAACCTACAGGATTGTGATTATCTAATAAACTATGACATACACTGGAATCCAGTAAGAATAATTCAGCGCTTCGGAAGAATCGATCGTATTGGATCAGAAAACGACGTGATTCAACTAGTGAATTTCTGGCCCAATGTTGAACTAGACGAATATATAAATCTACAACAAAGGGTGCAGGGCCGCATGGTTTTATTAGATGTATCTGCAACTGGTGAAGAAAATGTAATTGAACTTGATGAGAGCAGAGTGATGAAAGATCTCGAGTATCGTAAGAAGCAACTGCAAAAACTACAAAATGAGGTTGTGGATTTAGAAGATATTTCTGGTGGTATTTCTATAACTGACCTCACATTTAACGATTTCAAAACCGACCTTATGGAATACATGAAACAAAATCGTAAGCAACTTGATAATGCGCCACTTGGAATGTATGCAATTGCAGGAATACCAGAAAGCCTTAAAGATACTATTGACCCTGGAGTTATATTTACATTAAGGCAAGTAAAAGGCCAAGAGCAGACAAAAGAGCAAAACGCCTTGTTCCCATACTATCTGGTTTATATCACGGAAGATAACGAGGTAAAATTGGCATTTTTACATGCTAAGAAGATTCTAGATTGCTATAAGAAATTGTGTTTAGGTCAAAGTGAAGTGTTAAAAGATCTGGTTAAAGTATTTAACACAGAAACTAATAATGGCGAGAACATGCGAAAGTATTCAAAACTCCTAGAATCGTCCATCGAAAATCTTATAGGTAAAAAGCAGGAGATTGGCGTTGCAAATCTTTTTAGCAAGGGAAGCGGAATAATTGATAACGAATATTTTGACGGAATCGAGGATTTTGAACTCGTAAACATTCTGATAATAAGGCCGGAGGTATAAGTGTTTATCATTGATGGAAAATGCAGATTGAACCAATTTATTGCTAAAAAAACATTCTACACGAATTATGATTTTAGCAAAACGGAAAAAGCTATTTTTACTGATGACATAAGAAAAATTACTCTTACATATCAGCTTCAACCGGCGAAAATAAACATAAAAATCTATAAAGATGAAGTCCGTGAATATCCTTTGATTAATGTTTTCAAAATTGATTTAGAAAATAATAAAAAGGTCAAAAACATAGCTGAGCTAATAATGCATGCAATTCCATTTCCTAGCATTTTGATATTTGAATACGATGACAAACAACAAATTTGGGTCGCTCACCAAAGAACTAATTTGAATGATGCAACTAAAAACACTATTGAAGAAATGATATGCACGAATTGGCTTAACTTGGACGATGAAATATTTGACAGATTAGACATCAAGAAGATGCGATTCACCGACTTCTACTCCCTTTATAGCGACATCGTAGACACCATCTGCATCTACAACGCAGAACTAAGAGGAATAGTACATGCCGATTCAGAAATAAGTGGTGATGAAGCGCGGGAAATTGTTAGACAGATGGACGAGTTGGATGATAAAATAACAAAACTGAAAGCCAAAATTAAGAATGAAACGCAGTTCAATAGAAAAGTTGAGATGAATTTGGAGATTAGGATGTTGGAAGCAAGAAGATATTCTTAATATAGCTATCTTAGTAATAGTATTTACACAAAAATTATAATAGTTTTGCACCAGAGAAAGAACAGGAGATAATAAATGCTGACATTAAATTTAAATGGACAAACACCTGACATAGCAGAAGAAAATATTCAAAAACTTAAATCCATTTTCCCAGACGTATTTAACGAGAACAAGATTGATTTTGAAAAACTTCAGCAAGTGCTTGGCAACTATACGGATAATGAAAATGAACGATATAATTTTGGATGGAATGGAAAATCTCGCGCTATGCGTTTGGCACAAACACCGTCAACAGGGACCCTTCGACCATGCAAAGAAGAAAGTAAAGATTGGGATACCACCGAAAACCTTTACATTGAGGGAGACAATTTAGAAGTTTTGAAATTACTGCAAAAATCTTATCACAATAAAATAAAGATGATATACATAGACCCTCCATATAATACCGGAAATGATTTTGTTTATCCTGATGATTATAAAGATAGTATTGAAAATTATCTAAAAATCACAGGACAAATAGACGAAGAAGGCAAGAAAGTCGGAACCAACAGTGAAGCAAATGGAAGATACCACACCGACTGGCTTAATATGATGTACCCTCGCCTAAGGCTAGCAAGAAATCTTCTTGCTGATGATGGAGTGATTTTCATTTCTATTGATGATAATGAGGTTGCTAATTTGCGTAAAATTTGTGATGAGGTTTTCGGAGAAGTTAATTTTATTACAAACATTGTTTGGCAAAAGAAATATTCACCACAGAATGATGCAAAATATTTTTCTGACATGCATGATCATATTTTATGTTTTGCAAAAACAAGAAAACAAACGGACGAAAGCATAGGTTGGAACCGATATTTGCTACAAAGAACAAGTGATCAAAATAATCGTTATAAGAATTTTGATAATGACCCAAGGGGGTTATGGAAATCAAGTGATTTTTCGGTTAAAACCTATTCGTCTAATTATGATTATCCGATAATAACACCAAGTGGGAAAAAAATTAATCCGCCAAACGGTAGATGTTGGAGAACATCTAAAGAGAATTTCAGTGATTTGTTAAAAGATAATAGGATTTGGTTTGGAATAAATGGAGATGGAGTGCCTGCTATTAAAAGATTTTTGTTTGAAGTTCAAGATGGAATAGTTCCAACAACCTGGTGGAAGCGAGAAGATGTTGGAGATAACCAGGCAGCGGCACAGGACATATTAAAGGTGTTTGACGGAGAGCGCCCATTTGATACACCAAAACCAGTAAGTTTGATTAAGCAAATGCTTTTATTGTCAACAAAAAATGATGACATTATTCTCGACTTTTTCTCCGGATCTGCTACAACAGCTCATGCTGTCATTCAACTTAATGTTGAAGATGGTGGAAATCGAAAATTTATTATGATTCAAATTCCAGAGCAAATTAATTCGGATAATAGAAGTAGTGAATTAAAATATAAAAACATTTGCGAAATAGGCAAAGAACGAATCAGACGTGCGGGCGAGAAAATCAAATCAGAAATGGCTGATGCAGATCGTCAAATTCAATTAGGTGAAGAAGTTAAACAGCCTTTAGATATTGGATTTAAAGTTTTAAAGCTCGATAGTTCAAATATAAAAAAATGGAATCCGGATTATAATGATTTAGAAATCAGTATGTTTAATAATATAAACAATTATGTTGACGGCCGCACAGAACTTGATGTAGTTTATGAAATCATGATTAAATATGGGCTATCACTTTCATACTCAATTGAAGAATTAGAAGTGAACGGTAAAAAGATTTATTCAGTTGCTGACGGAATGTTAATGATTTGCCTTGATAATGATTTGACAATCGATATTGCAAGTTTTATTGTCAAACTCAAAAAAAACAATAAAGTTGAAGATATGCGAGTTGTATTTAAGGATAATGGATTCAAGGATGACAGCAACAAAACAAATATTAAAGAGATTTTGAAATGCGGAGAGATTGAAGAATTTATTACGATTTAAGAAAAAAAAATACCTATTTAAAAAAATGAAAATGAGGATAAAATAGTAAATGAATTTGATATGTGGAAAAATAAATCTAATTGGGGAGGTAAAGTCAAATGAAACTCAAATTTGATTCTAATCTTCCTTACCAGCATCAGGCTGTGAAATCTGTAGTGGATTTATTTCGTGGTCAAACAGCAAATCAAGCTAACTTTTCTGTGAATGTTCAGTATAATCAGATTTCTGGTCAGATGGGGATGGCTGGAACCCAAGCAACCGAAAACGGTATTGGGAATAAACTTGAGCTAATTGATGAGGACATTCTAGAGAATTTACAATTAATTCAGATGAAAAATGGATTGTCTCAAACAAAAAAGTTAACGGTATGTGAATATGACTTTGATGTCGAAATGGAAACCGGAACGGGGAAGACCTACGTATATTTGCGGACGATTTTCGAACTCAACAAAGAATACGGTTTTACTAAATTTATAATTGTTGTGCCGAGCATTGCAATCAAAGAAGGCGTTTTAAGTTCTTTACAGATCACGAGTGATCATTTCAAAGGCCTTTATGATAATACAATTTATGAATATTTTATATATGATAGTAGCAAGTTGGACCAGGTCCGAAATTTCGCTGTCAGTGACAATATTCAGATTATGATAATAAACATTGATGCCTTCAGAAGGTCTTTTGACGATATCGAGAAGATAAGCAAAGCCAACATTATTCACCGACAAAATGACAAGCTTAATGGAATGAAACCTATTGAACTCATTAGAGAAACCAACCCTTTTGTTATAATTGATGAGCCGCAGTCTGTTGATAAAACGGCAAAAGCGAAAGACGCTATTAAGTCTTTGAATCCGCTTTGTAAACTTCGTTATTCTGCAACACACGTTGAAAAGCACAATTTAGTATACAAACTAGATGCGCTTGACGCCTATGAAAAAGAGCTTGTAAAACAAATTGAAGTTGCAAGTTTCGAGAGCAAAGACTATCACAATAATGCCTATATGAAGCTTGTTTCAGTCGATAATAAAAAATCACCGATAACGGCTAGAATAGAAATTGATTGTGAAATTTCCGGATCAATAACACGTAAAACTGTGACAATTAAAAAAGGCGATGATTTGTCTGCCAAAAAGTTATCTGACCGTGAAATTTATGAAGGGTACATAGTTAATGAAATCTATTGTGAGGTTGGCAACGAATATGTTGACTTTACAAGTAAGAGTGATGTTTTGCGCATTGGCAAGGCAATCGGCGATATTGATGATATGCAAGTTAAGGAACAACAAATCAGAAAGACAATCGAAGAACATCTAAATAAAGAACGAGTTTTGAACAAACAAGGAATTAAAGTTCTTAGCTTATTTTTTATTGATAGAGTTGCAAATTACCGCTTTTACGACGAAAATGGTGTCGCGCAAAAAGGGATGTATGCGCAGCTTTTTGAAAAACATTATAGCGATTTGATTAAGCGACCAAAATATAACGATTTATTCAAAGAAATTGATTCGGAAACGCCAGCTGACGGGGTGCACAACGGATATTTTTCTGCCGACAAAAAAGGTGTTTTAAAAGACACAAACGGCGAAACCGCAGCCGATGACGATACTTACAGCCTGATAATGAAAGAGAAAGAAAAGCTTTTAAGCTTCGATAGCAAACTGAGATTTATTTTTTCACATTCAGCACTGCGCGAAGGATGGGACAACCCAAATGTTTTTCAAATCTGCACCTTGAATGAAACTCGAAGTGAAGTTAAGAAACGTCAGGAGATTGGGCGTGGACTAAGGCTTTGCGTTAATCAGGATGGTGAGCGGTTGCATGGGTTTTCTATAAATACTTTAACCGTTATGGCTAATGAAAGTTATGAAGAATTTGCTAATAAATTGCAAAGGGAATACGAGATTGATCAGAACATACGATTTGGAGTTTTGGAGAATCATAGTTTTGCAAATATTCCTGTGTCACAAGAGGACGGAGCGACAATTTATCTGCTTCAGGAGGCATCTGAACAGATTTATAATTGCTTTGAGAAGAAGAACTATATTGATAAAAACGGGAAAGTGCTTGATGCTCTCAGACTAGCTGTTAAATCTGGAAATGTTGAAATTCCAGAGCAATATGAAAGTAGTAAGAGTGGAATTCTAGAAGTTGTAAAAAAAGCTTGTGGAAGTCTTAACATCAAACCAGCGAATGAAAAAATGGAGGTTAAGCTTAACAAAAGCGTTTATTTGAGTCCGGAATTTAAAGAATTATGGGACAGAATAAAGTATAAAACAACTTATTCGGTGGATTTTGATAGCCAAAAACTTATCGAAGAATGCCAGATCGAGATGGTTAAAAAGCTTGATATATCAGCCGCAAAGCTTGTTTATACAAAGGCTAAGACAATTATTTCGGTTGGCGGTGTCGAAACAATTGAAACTGGTCGCGCTGCGGTGACAACCAGCAATTACAAAGAAGTTTTACCGGATATAATAACATTTTTGCAAAACGAAACCAATTTGACTAGAAAAACCATCGTTGAAATTCTTGTTGGAAGCAAATCTTTGGACCTTTTCAAAAGAAACCCGCAAAAATACATGGAGGAAACTGCAAAGATTATAACTTCAAAAATGCGCACTATGATTGTTGATGGAATAAAATATACAAAGCTTGGCGACGATGAATATTATGCCCAGGAGCTTTTTGAGAACAACGAACTGTTCGGGTACCTGTCAAAAAACATGATCAAGAGCGAACGTTCAGTCTATGAATACGTTGTCTACGATAGTTCTAACGAAGAAAAATTCGCGATTCAGTTTGAAAATAATAATAGTGTTAAATGCTATGCAAAATTACCTAACTGGTTTAAAATCCCGACTCCACTTGGCACATACAACCCAGACTGGGCGGTGCTTATAGAAAAAGATGATGAACAAAAACTTTATTTTGTAATTGAAACAAAAGCCAATCTGATGGATGATGCGCTGCGACCAAACGAAAGAATGCAGAAAGACTGCGGCAAAAAATCATTTGCAGCACTTGGGGATATTGTGGAGTTCAAGGAGACGGATGACTTTAAGAAGTTTATGGAGGGGGTTTAGGATTTATGGAGAACTTAAAATGAATAAAAAAACGAGTAAAATAAAAGAAAAAGATATTCGCCCATTTGCTGAAAAACACCCTAGGTGGAATTTAATAATTGGATTTATTTTAGCAATAATAATATTGATCGGTGTAGTATATGGTATTTATTTTCTTGTAATAATCTTTAGAAAAGGGCTATTTTATACCATAGAATGGATATCATCAATTACCAGCAAAATGGATGCAGTTGTTATTGTTGCTTTGATAACTGGAACTGTATCAATAACTGGTATTGTATTCAGTTCTATAATATCAAAAGTAATAGAATATAAACAAAAAAGACACGAATATCTTTATCAAAAGAGAGAATACCCATATGCAGATTTTATTAGTGTTGTTTATAAATTACAGGAATCTGTTAAAGGAAAAACAGAATATTCGGAAGACGAAATGTTAACTGACATGTACAAATTTTCGAAAAAGCTTACTTTATGGGGATCAAACAGAGTAATTAAAAAATGGATTAAGTTTAGAGACACAAGCAATAAAACAAATGTCGAAACAAACAGTCTTTTTGAAATGGAAGAAATCATGTATCAAATGCGTAAAGATATGGGATTAAGAAAAATGGGGAAAGGTAAATTATTAGCATTTTTTATTAATGATATTAAGCAGTCAATTAAGGAAATAGAAAAATAGAAATTTACGAACATATAAAACACCAAAACTGAAAGCGGATAAACTGGAGGAAAAGTGATGAAAATATTTATTTGTGATGAACTTTTAAACAATATAAATACTAACATTTCGGAAATGGAAAAGTATTATAAAGAAATTAATGAAGTGAATTGTATACCCTTTTTTATTTATTGCTTTTCGCTATTTGAGAGCGCGTTAACAGAATCATTGAGACATTTTTTATATTCTTTTCCCGAAAAATTAAGTGGAGAAGCGATAAAAAGAGAGGACGGAAAAAGTTCTCCATATTTTCATGTTTCCAAAGAAACATTGATCGAATCACTTGGTGATACAAAAAACATACTAGCTCAAATAGTAAATGAAAAAATCAGGAGGTTATCCAAAGGAAATCTTTGTAGTATCCTTGGTTATATAAATAAATATTTTGCAATTGAAACAGGAATCGAAAACACAAATACAGAAAAAATGAGTAAATTAAGAAATTCAATAGTTCATGATAGCATTTTTGCAGATAGAAAGTATTTTAAAGCAAAAGAGAAATATAAAATTGAACCAAAAGAAATACAATTAATAGAATATAAAAACTATTGCAACGAATTAATTGAAAAATTAAAATCAATAGCATATGCAATATCAGTGAAATATGCTAGATATACAAAAGAGAAATTGATTCGAGACATATGGGATTATGTCTTTAAGTCACCGTTATTAAGCTTTGATGATACTTTGTATATAGATAAGGACGAAAAAGTCTTGAGATTTAATTTTGAGCATATTGAAAAGATTAGTACTTCCATATGCTCTGGCGAAAAGTTTTTTTTAGCATTTTTATTGCATCAATATTCTACTTCAAAGAATGATGAATACTTCAAGTTTTGTGATATTCCAATGTTAGCATCAATATTGGATAGAGACAAACTTAAAAATATTATAGACATTTTTTCAATATATCCACATTTATTCAATGGAGAAAAAATATAACACTCACATTTAGATAGGTATTTCTAAGTTAAATAAAGAAAGGCTATGGGACGGATTATGATTACAAAGATTAATATGAAAAAGGTGAACTGCTATAAAAATCCTGCTTCTCTTACTACTGATAAAAAAATCAATCTAATTTATGGTCTTAATGGAACTGGTAAAAGCACATTATCTAATTATTTGTATGATAGGACATATCCGAATTTTGTTGATTGTTCTATTGAAGGCTTGACGGATGATGAAATTCTTGTTTATAACCAGCACTTTATAAGAGACTATTTTTACCAATCAGAATCTCTTAAAGGCATCTTCACTTTATCTAAAGAAAACAAAGAAGCTGAAGAAAAAGCAATATTAGCACAGTTGGAGATAGTTAGAAAAGATAAGGATAAAACAACAAAGTCTACTGCTATAACTAGCACGACTAATGATCTTGATACAAAAAGAGAGAATGCAGAAACTAAAACATGGGAGATTAAAAAAAAGTTTGCTGGCGACGACCGTATTTTAGAGTATTGTCTTGATAACTTAAAAGGTAAAAGAGAAACCCTTTATAATTATTTAGCAAGTGTCGTTAAAACAGAGCATGAGCCCACTAAAACAATCGATCAACTAAAAAAAGAAGTTGACGCGATTCAAGGAAATACTGCCAACAAATACGACTTACTTCCCAAAATAAATATTGATAATCGACAAATAGAATCAACCCTAATCTTCAGCAAATCTATTATTGGTAATGAAAACAGTACGGTTGCCGAACTAATAAAAAAACTAAAGAACTCTGATTGGATAAAAGAAGGTATTAAATTCATTAGTCAGGATACTGATGATATTAAACAACTGTGCCCGTTTTGCCAGGAAAGGACAATTACTGCAACTCTGATCGAGAATATAAAAAATTACTTTGACGAAGTCTATGAGAACGATATCAATGAATTAAAAACCGCATTATCTGCTTATGACGCCAATAACCAAGCGATACCTAAAAAAGAGGTTTACGATACTAACCTTTTTATAAAAGCGAATAAATCTAATTTTGAGAACTTATATAATGCAGTTGTTTATTGCCTTAGTGACAACAAAGAGAAAATTGCGGAGAAAATTAAAACTCCAAGTCAACTTATAGTGCTTAAAAATTCGAGCCAAGTAATTAATGATTTTAATGGCCTTGTCGATGAAATAAATATCCTAATAACAGAACATAATGCTAAAATTCAGAACAGAGAGGCTACACTTATAACCATTAAACAACAGTTTTGGACTTGTATGCGTTGGAAATATGATCAAACTATATCAGCTTTCCAAAATGATAAAACCATAATTGAGAAGAAACTAAAAAATTTAAAAGACGAAATCATAAAAATTGACGATGATATTACAGCCCAGAAACTTATAATTATAGACCAACAGAAAAAAACAATTAACATTGATGAAGCGATTGCAAATATTAATGACGGTCTCATTGAACTTGGAATTGATGGTTTTCATATTGAAAAACATAAAGATGTTTTATATAAAATTGTAAGAACAGAACAATGTGAAAATACATTTGAAACTCTAAGTGAAGGCGAAAAAATGATTATCAGTTTCCTTTACTTTAGAGAGTTATGTAAAGGTAAGCGATCTGCATCAAGTGTTGCTAGTAAAAAAATCGTTGTTATTGATGACCCGATATCAAGCTTATCTCATATTTATATCTTTAATATTGGGCTGATGATTAAAAATGATTTTTTCAATTCTCCTCAATATGAACAGGTATTCCTTTTAACGCACAGCTTATATTTCTTTTATGAAATGACTAATCCGAACTACGTAAAAAGAAAAGACGATCAGAAATTATTCAGGTTAAGCAAAAATATTGATGGTAGTCAAATTATTGAAATGAAATATGAGGAAATTCAAAACGACTATCATTCATATTGGTTCATTATAAAAGATGATAAACAACCACCAGCTTTAACCGCAAATTGTATGCGTAACATTATTGAATATTTCTTTAATTTTATCGAAAAAAGAGATTTGAATAACGTTTTTCAAAAACCTGAATTAAAGGCAATACAATATCAAGCCTTTTATAGATATATAAATCGTGAATCCCATTCTTTGGGGCAAAATATCTTTGATATTAAGGAGTTTAATTATTCGGATTTTAAAGAAGCGTTTCGTTTAGTATTTATGAGTAGTGGCTATGAAGAACACTATAAAAAAATGATGAAATAAAGATAAGGTGTTCAAAATTACTCGCATTTACTGCTCATCTCAAATCTTTAAAGGAAATGATACGAATTTTTGTGTTAATTGCTATTTTGATAATATTTATGTTGAAGGAATGAATGAAATTGAAATTCACTGAAGATTATCCGCGTAGCAGGTAACGAAATAAGAATGGCTGCAATTGAAAAATGAATGGAGTGGCGTCTAAAATGAAAGCCGTTATCTATGATAAAAAGAATTCTCCTAACGTCCTTGTGCTTCGAGATGTGGAAAAACCAGCGCCACAAGATAACGAAGTACTGGTGAAGATTTATGCTGTTTCGGTCAATGCTGCAGATTACCGATCCATGAGAATGGGAATTATTCCGAAACGGAAAATATTTGGTTCTGACATTGCTGGACGGGTTGAAGCTGTTGGGAAAAATGTGAGTCTATTCGCAGTCGGAGATGGAGTTCTATCGGATCTTTCGGGACATGGCTTGGGAGGCTTTGCTGAATATGTGACTGTTCCAGAAGTAGCATTGGTAGCAAAACCATTCGATGTTCCTTTTGAAGTGGCTGCCGCGGTTCCAATGTCGGCTGTCACTGCCCTGCAGGCGTTACGAAATATCGGTCAAATAAAGTTGGGAGATAAGGTGCTCGTTTTCGGTGCGGGAGGTGGTGTAGGGACGTTTGCCATTCAATTGGCAAAGCACTTCGGAGCAGAAGTCACGGCTGTGTGTGGTACAGCGAATGCAGAATTAGCGCATTCTCTTGGAGCGGACTATGTCATCGATTACACGCAGGAGGATTTCACCAGAAACGGGAAGCGTTACAATCTTATCATCGCTGTTAACGGACGCCAGCCACTTTCTAGATATAAGGGTGCTTTAACCTCTGAGGGCATTGTTGTAGTAGTAGGCGGTGCTCTGTCGCAAGTTTTAAAGTCGCTGCTTCTCGCCCCTATCATGTCACACGGAGGCAAAAAGATTCGCACACTTAGCGCAAAGTCCAATACGGAAGATCTGAATTTGATTATAAAATTGTTGGAAAACGGCAGTATCAAGCCGGTTATCGATAGGCGGTACGCTTTAAGTGAAACCGCCGAAGCCGTGCGTTATGTCAGCGAAGGACATGCCCGCGGGAAAGTGATAATAAATATTGTGAATGAGAACGATTAAAATTTTTAGCAAGTGAAAAATAGAACGATGAACGGAGACTTATTATGCCAAATTCAGTGATTATCACGCGGGGAACAAAAGATTATCAAATATTTCAACAAAAAAATGGTGTTGCAAGTATTGCGATTGAGGGAACATATGCGATAACCGAGAATCCTAAAGACAAGGTCTGGGTAAGACTGGTTCATGAATTTACACAAACGGTTGTAACAAATTGGAAAGCCGCTCAATGTAGTGAGGGTTGCCATTTTACTTCAACATTGAAGGACATCCCAGCAGGAGGATTATACAGAATTGAAACATGTTTGTGCCCATCCATTTCTGATGCGGAGTGGGGTGCAAGAGGCGATTTTGTTTTTCATATAGGAGTCGGAGACTTGTATGTCATTGCCGGACAAAGTAATTCTGCTGGATATGGTAAAACGCCAATCAACGATCCCCCCGAAATAGGCATTCATTTGTACAAAAACAGTGAAATCTGGGATTTGGCGACACACCCCATGAATGATTCAACGCGCTCTGTACACGAGGTAAACGCTGAAGGAGCTAATTCAGGACATTCGCCTTATTTGTCTTTTGCCAAAAGATTAAAATCAACTTTGAATTATCCTATTGGGCTGATTCAGACTTCATTGGGTGGATCACCATTATCTGCGTGGAACCCTGGTGAAGCTGGGCATTTATATAATAACATGGTAGATGTTGTCAAAAATTGTACCAATGGAAAAAGTGAAGTGGCCGGTATTCTTTGGTATCAGGGTTGTAGTGATTGTAGTGAAAAAGACTCTCAATCCTATTTAAAAAGATTTAAAAATATGGTCCAATCAATTCGTGAAGATTTTCATGACAAAAATTTACCGATGTATACTGTTCAGCTAAATAAAGTCGTGGGAGAACCGAATCCTGAGGCCGATTACGGTTGGGCAATCCTTAGAGAAAGTCAAAGAGTGGCTGCCAAAGAGATCCGAAACGTTTATGTAACGCCATCCATGGATTTAGGACTTTGCGATTTAGTACATAACAACTCTCAATCCAACATGGTTTTGGGAGAAAGACTTGCGAATATGGCTCTTAGTGAAACTTTCAAAATGAATGTGTTAGGTAAAGCGCCTGACATTTTATCTGCGAAAGAAGTAACACCAACAACAGTCAGGATTGCTTTTTCAAATATCTCTCAAAACATTGCTACTCTTGGACTGCCGGCTAAGGACTTGCAATTTGAAATTACCGATGATCATGGCGTAGTGGAAATAATTAATTATGTGGTAAATATGGACATTATTGATCTAAATGTCTCCAGAGAAATTGTTGGCAATGGAAGAATATCTTTTGCAGCAAAAGCTTACCCACACTCCATCATCCCTTTTGACCTGGGAAGTGGGCTGCCACTATTGGGGTTCTTGAATTTTAGAATTGAGAGATAAAGACATGCGTGTGTGGAGGCGCCACCTGCGTACCAAGTGACGAAACGGCAGTAAGCAGTAATAGGGACGGTTTTGAGCAAAAGGCTTTCGGCGATGGTGGAAGTGAGGGTTAGAGGATTTTCGAGGAATTGTCGAGTAATGTCGAAAAAGGTAATAAAATGTAGGTTTTTAGTGAGTTGTTTTTTTCTATATAGATTGTTAATATGTATTTTATACGGTCAACTAAGAAAAGATTTCCAAAGTTGGCAAATGCAGGTGTAAACTGTTATAGTTGATTTATTAGTGAAAATATAAGACAATATAAATATTAGAAAACATAGAAGTGGAATAGGGGTGAATTATGTCTATATCATATATTGGAGTGAAGAATTTCACAGTATTTGTTGATATGAAGGTTACGTTTGGAGAAGGAATCAATGTTATTATCGGAGAAAATGCTACAGGCAAAACTCATTTATTGAAGTTATTATATGCCTACGCAAATAACAAGGAAGTAATTTTGCAGGACTTATTTTTAAATAAATGTGAAAATTTATCCAATGATAGTTATTTTGATCCGGATAAAAACATTACCATCAATAATGATAAAATGAACTGTATATATATCCCGGTTGCCGATATGTTATCCCATTCCAAAGGGTTTACATCTATGTACCATGAGTTTGATATGCCCTTCGACAAAACATATAATGACATTCTGGTAAAAGCACAGCTTCCAAATAAAAGGAAGGAAACATATGAGGCTCTTTTGGTAAAATTGTCGAATATTTTTGACGGTGAAGTTGTTTATGAAAATGATTCGTTTTATATAAAAAAGAATACAGGAGAAAAAGTAAATGCAAATATGGAAGCGGACGGATTTAAAAAATTTGCGCTTTTATACCAATTAATAAAAAACGGAAGTTTGTCTGAGAACGCAGCACTCTTATGGGATGAACCTGAAAGCAACATTAACCCCAAAAACATTCCGATACTTGTTGAAATATTATTGGAACTACAAAGAAACGGCGTTCAAATTTTCATTACAACACATGACTACATTTTCTCAAAATACTTTGAAGTAAAGCGCAGCGAAAGCGACAAAATAATGTATCATTCACTCTATAAAACTGATTCCGGGGTGAAGTGTGAAAGTAAATCGATATTTAATGACTTAGAAAACAACACAATCATGGACACGTTTATTCAGCTATATAAGGACGAGATTGAGAAGGTGATGAATTGATGCTGGAAATTATAGAATCCCAAATGTTGTTTGGACCATATGAGAAAAATCGTGTTTTTCAGATAGAAAAATCAGATACTTACAATTGTTTGCCAGAGAAAATTAAGACGGTCGAATTTATATTAATATGCAATGAAAATAATTTGAATTTTATTGAAGCAAAATCAAGTTCTCCTAAGCCCATAAGAGAAAATATCATTCGATTTGATGAATTTGTAAAGGATGTATCCGAAAAATTTATACATTCATTTAATTTATATTATTCCACAATAGTTGGCAGGCAAGAAAAATTTATTGAATTAAGCGATAAATTCCTGCAACTTGATAATAGAAAAATTACAATCAAGTTTTTGTTGATTATTAAAGGACATAAAATTGAATGGTTACCTGCTATTCATGAAGAACTGGAAAGAAAACTATATTGCCATAACAAAATATGGAAAATTGACATAGCTGTACTTAATGACGAACTGGCTATACGTCATAAATTAGTCGGGAAAGTATTAGATTAATGGACAAAGAAATATGCAAAAAACTTGATGAAATTGAATCGGAAGAAAATATCAAGATTTTACATGCTGTAGAATCCGGTAGCCGCGCCTGGGGATTTGCTTCGCCTGATAGCGACTACGATGTTAGATTTTTATATATGCGGACAAAAGAGCATTATTTGAAACTTGAAAAAACAAGTGATGTTATTGAGTTACCAATTGACGATATTCTTGATATTAACGGATGGGATATTGATAAGACTTTGAAATTATTGCATTCATCAAATCCAACCTTATTTGAATGGAGTAATTCACCGATTGTATATAAAAGCACTCCTTTTTTTACAGAATTCAAAAAAATTATCAATGAATATTTCAATGCAAAATCAGGCTTATATCATTATTTGAGTATGGCAGACGGAAATTACAGAGAGTATTTGAAAAGTGATATGGTCAAAGCAAAGAAATATTTCTATGTTATTCGACCTATACTTGCATGTAAGTGGGTATTAAAAGAAAACTGTCCTCCGCCAATGTTGTTTTCAAAACTTGTGGATTCTGTTTTAGAGCCGGAACTAAAACCGGCAATACAGAGATTACTTGAAATAAAAACAGTTACACCAGAAATTGGTGAAATACCGAAAATTCAAGTTTTAAATGATTATATTGAACATAACATTTCAGAATTGAAAGTTCTTATTGATAATCTGCCGGCGGAAAAGAAAAAGGGTTGGGAAGAATTGAACGAATTGTTTTTATCGACTTTTGAAATGAATTAGAACTATTCATCCCCATTGGTTTTTAGGAAGAAACAGCAGTGCCACTCACCGAAACGGCGGAATGTCGGCAAATAGGATTGTGCAACAAACTGTTGCACAAATTATCATCACCATCAGAAAAATTGAAAAACTTAATCCCGCTTTCTTCGAAAAACGATGATGGACAGGACTTTTCCATAGTTGTCGATGTTATTGATGTATTGACTGAAACTGATCGAAGCTCAAAAATACCGGAGTGACCTGAAATCAAAGCTGGAACGAAAATATAAACGATAAGAAATGATAGTGACATTGTTTCTACAATGTGCGCATCGCGAGACGAGTACTTTAAATTAAATCAGCCACGGAAAAGTGGTATGTCGAAATTTCCGACATACCATCATTAAAAGTGCAATTATAGGAAAAATACTGGAAAGTTTCTCAAAAATTTTTAAATTGTGTTGGGTTGTGACGCTTTTAATACGCTTTCCGATGGCGGTAAAAAACAATAAATTTATGGTGTCGATATTAACCCAGGTGAATAATTAACAACTATTCATCCATAGGTGAATAATAGGCAACTATTCATCCCCAGGTCAATAGAATGCTATTATTTTTTGTTAAATTAATGTATAAAATTTAGAACAGGAGGAATTTATATGTTTTTCTTTTCCTTTCATAATCCATATATAGCTATTATTGGGGATATTATTAAGTCGAAGCCATATTATTATAGATTTTGGAAATGTATCGCAAGAAATTCTTGATTTGATTATAAACGAAAGCTCTAATCTTGATTTGTTTTTCACCAAACTCGGAGTATATTATTCAACTTCACTGAACAAGAGAGAGTCCCTTATCGTTTTTGATGAAGTTCAACAATTCCCAAGAGCCAGGCAACTTATTAAATATCTTGTTGCTGATGGAAGATATGATTTTCTTGAAACTGGATCGCTCATTAGATTGAAAAAGAATGTCCAAGACATAATCATTCCTTCAGAAGAAGAAACTATAGAAATGTTTCCATTGGATTTTGAAGAATTTCTTTGGGCTATGGGCGATGAAGCGACAGTTCCGCTAATTAAACAATGTTTTGAATCAAGGACACCTTTAGGGCAAGCACTACATCGAAAAATCATGAATGATTTCAAGCAGTATATTCTTGTTGGCGGAATGCCTCAATCTGTTGTAACTTATACTAATGAAAAGAACTTTGAAGAAAGCGATAAAGTAAAACGTAGAATTCTGAAATTATATAGGAATGATGTATCAAAATTTGCCGGTGGATACGAAGAAAAAGTTTTTGCCATATTTGACGGAATCCCGGGACAGCTTTCTAAGAAAGAAAAAAAATATAAACTTTCTTCGATAAATAAACAAGCACGATTCAGAAATTACGAAGACTCATTTGTTTGGCTTAACGAATCAATGGTTACAAATACCTGCTATAATGCAACAGATCCAAATGTTGGATTAGCATTAAGTGCAGATTACACAACACAAAAATGCTATATGGGCGATACTGGATTACTCGTAACACACACTTTTATGGAGAATTCTAATACAAGTAATAAATTATATAAAGCAATTTTATTTGATAAACTCTATATCAATGAAGGAATGATAATGGAAAACGTTGTAGCTCAAATGTTTCGATGTAATGGCCATAAATTATATTTTTATTCGAGAAGTGACAGTAACCATAGAGAAAACCACATAGAAATCGATTTTCTGATAACTAAAAACAAGAAAATCTGTCCTGTTGAAGTTAAGTCGGGCAGTTACAAATCGCATTCTTCATTAGATAAATTTAAAAAGAAATATTCTTCCAAGATTGGAAACTCATACATCCTTTATACAAAAGATGTTATGATAAAAGATAATATTATTCATCTTCCTCTTTACATGGCAATGTTTTTATAAAGTGCTACCAGTGCCGAAAAATTAATCATGAATACAAAGAAGGGGTACAAAATGGCATCACAGATAATTTATCAGTTTTACGCAGAATTAAGCGATTATAAGCCAAAATTATGGCGCCGCTTTCAGGTTGCCAACAATGCGTCTATGGCAAGGCTTGGATATATTTTGATGACAATGTTTGAAATGAAGGCAAGTCACTTGTTTTGCTTTGACGTGCCGTTTGAAGAAAACTTAAAACAGGGAATGATTAAAAGATACTCCGAAAGCGGCTTCCTAAAGGGACTTATAGATGACGATTTTCTTTCACCTGGAAACAAAAATTGGCACATTGAAATTATGGACGATGATGTTAAGTATT
Source organism: Saccharofermentanales bacterium (assembly GCA_038326615.1). GTDB lineage: Bacteria > Bacillota > Clostridia > Saccharofermentanales > UBA5734 > JBBQKF01. The sequence continues at coordinate 26,718 of JBBQKF010000036.1, forward strand.
ACCGTCGTGGATTAGATGAAAAACTTTACGATGCGGTGAAATCAATAGTTAAGCATGTTGTAATGAACCCGGAAGACTGTATGGTATTTTCTTACGATTACGGAGACAATTGGAAGATTTCAATTACTCTTGAGAAAATCATAAAGGATAATGAACTCCCCGGCAAAGAACTGCCAAGGGTACTTGAGGGCGAAGGATTTGGCATTATCGAGAACTGTGGTGGAACCAGAGGTCTTGATAAACTTGCAAAATCTTTTAAAAAAAGGAAAAGCAGCCAATACACAAAAAAATGTGAGTGGCTTTGATTCAATGATTTAGACTTAGAAGCATTTGATATTGAGGATATGAATTTTAGGCTCAAAAGAGTACCGAGGATTTATGCCGATATATACGAATATGAATTGGAGCCGACAAAAAGGTCGATAGATGTGCTAGCACGAAAATATAAATATAAGAAGGGGAGCGGCTACGACATAAAGAAACTTTAAAATTTATATTAGTATTCTTAATTACAAAGAATATCAAACCCGATAAAACTGAATAAAAAGATAGCGAGACTCTCGGTAGATATTGAAAATATCATATGTTGCGGTATATAATCGACATGAGAAAAATTCGGGAATTTCGGTTTCTTTCAAACCAATTATTTGCTATAATTTAGGAATTCCACCGGAAATCCTCTCTATTTCAATGGAGAGATGAAAGGTGTCTTTTTCTTTATAATATAGAAGTATGTTGTTACTATAAGCATATGCTATTTATTCATTATATATTGACTAATATGACGATATCTGGTATACTATATGTATAAATAAAATTTCTAAGAATAAATCAAATTTAATACATGCAAGAACCTGTGTTTATAATGTAAATTATCATGTGGTGTGGTCAGTTAAATATAGACGTTCCATATTGATAGGGTGTATAGAAGAACGATTCAGAGAAATTCTTTACAAAATAGCAGAAGATAAGGATTTTGTCATACAAACTATGGAAGTTATGCCCGACCATGTACATTTGTTTGTATGACAAAACCCGAAGATTTCACCTTCATATATAGTGAAAATGTCAAAAGGTATAAGCGGCAGGCTATTGTTAATGGAATTTTCACAGCTAAAGAAAAG
>JBBQKF010000037.1:0-27397 GCA_038326615.1 Saccharofermentanales bacterium
GGTTGAAAAACTCCGTAGAATCATACTAAATTTAAGCAATTATAAATCGAACTGTTGAAAAATTAATGGAAGCCACTTTCCTTGATAGTATTTGTAAGTAACAATTTAGTCCTACTGAGTAAACGCTATAGTCTTATTAAACATTATTATAAAAGGAGCAAATATGAGCAGCAAATTTATTTTTGGATTTAGCCTTTTTCTAATGATACCAATTTCAGTGTTGGTATATTTTATGTTGCCAAAACTATTCTATAAATTTGAAAGTAAGGCCTTTCATACCGCTCAAGAAAGTAATTTTGAAAAAGAATTTTTAAAGTTTTTCGCTAAGGTCCCTTTCCCAGAGAAATTTAAATCTCTTATTATTAAAAAACTTTATGAATCAGGGATTGGTGACCAAAACACATGGATGTATTGGATTATTATTACCATTTTTATGCCAGTGATTTTGTTTATTATTCTAACAATTCAAAATTATTCTTTTGGTGTAAAACTTGCACTATCAGCACTTTGCTTTGTGATTCCAAATTTATATCTTAGTAGTTTGATAGAAAAAAGAAAGAGAGCTTTTATAATCAGTGCATATAAGCTTTACTATTTTCTTCATTCTCAGATATCATCCGGAATAAAGGCAACTGATGCAATTAAAGGAATTTATGAAATTGCTGATCATCCACTAATTCAAAAAACATTTATTCAGTTTGTTGCACAATACGAGCTGACATTGAATATTGAAGAATCATTGCAAATTATCCGAAAATCCTTTAGTGGATATGATTGTGAAATGCTTTGTGTGAGCATACAGCAGTGTGTAAATACTGGAATGGCTGGCAAAACTTTACTAAAAATGGAACAAATGATGTTTTCGAAATATTTCTTTTATTTGCAGAAAGATACTGCAAAATTTAGAACAAAACTTGTTATATCAGGAGTTTTTGCAATAGCACCATTAGTAATGATTTTTTTGTTCCCTGTTGTTTATGATGCTTTTAAGGCATTTGGAAATATAATGTCAATTGGGTAGTCCTAAATAAAAAAACACCAGTACTATTTAATCAATTTGCGTAATTAAAATCATAAAATGATTTTTAATTAAAAACTTAAGGAAAGGAGGAAAATATATATGTTGATTAACAATTTATTTATCACAAATAAAGTTATGAAAGGAGAAACAAAAATGAAAATTGAAGTAAGAAAGACATTATATCTTAAAAGTAAAAAAGGATTTGGAATTAATGAGATTATTGGTATAGCAGCCGGAGTTATAATAGCTGCAGTTGTAGTAATACCAGGATTAAGAGCTTTTGCACAGACAATGATGACTGAACTTACAGCATGGTGGGGAGATATGTCAACTGTTTTGTTCTCTTAATTAGGATTTAAGGAGGGGTATGCTATGTTAGATAAAGCGCTTGTTTCAATTATGACAACAATAATTATTCTAATAATATTTGTAAGTATGATGGGGATGATGCTTTCAATAATACAAAAAATTGAATTTAATCTTGATTGCAAAGCCACTCTTTACGAAATGGATATGACAGGAGGACTTACTTTTGCAAGTAGACAAAAGTTAGAGGATAAACTTATTGAATCTGGATGCGTTAATATTATTATTAATGCTCCGCAACAGGTTCAGTATGGCGAATGGATGACTCTAACGGTCAGTTGCAATGTAAAATCATACCAGTGGACAAATACATTTCAAAAAGAGGAGGGGATGCTATATTTTTCATATAACAGAAAGATTATTTCAAGAAAGATTCATAATATGGCGTACTAGAAGAGGTTCGGTTGAAGTGTTGATTATAGCATTTGGAATTCTTATTTTGGCTATCCTTCCTATTTTCCATTTTTCTATGGATATTTTTGTGACGCAGAATACAATAAATGATACAAGGGAAACCCTTGAAATCGCATGTCTTGCAACATATACAAAACTCAATCAAGAAAATTTGAGTTCTGGAGTAATGACTATTGATGAAAATCTTGCAAAAACAATATTCTATTCACAAGTAAATTTGTTGTTTATGGAACGTAAATCAATTTCAGTATTAACTAATCCTACTATAATTGTTACTCAAAATTCAGGTAAAGTAATTATAATGAGTAAAGTAACAATCATGTCAGCGTATAAAATACCAATTTCAGTAAAAACATCAATGGAGTTCATTATTGATCCTACAATGGAGGTTGCCTGATGAAAAAGAAAAAACAAATTATTTTAACTTGCATAATTTCAATTTTTATATTTGTAGTATTATTCTATTTCCTTTCATTTTCTAGTAAAGAAAAGGCAAAAAAATTATATTTACTAAAAACAGATATTGCCTCTGGAACATTAATCAATAAGGAAATGATAGAAGAAATATTTTTGCCAATAAATAACAATTTAATGCAAGCGTGTTCTGATGAAAAAAAAATAATTGGTTCATATATCTTAAGTGATATGAAAAAGGGTGACCTAATTTCAAATCATGACTTACAGATATCGGATAGTGGTGTTATTTATCCAATGGTAGCAGAAGGAAAAGTACTATATACAATGGTGCTCAAACCTGAAGAAGCAAATGGTTGGTGGATTCAAAAGGGTAACGAAATAATTATATACATACAAAATGAAAAACCCACAGGTCCTACTGTCAATCAAACAGGACTTACTGAGACAGATGACCAAAATTCAGTTGTTATTCTGGAAAATATAAAAATCGTTAGAATTATGGATGAGTTAGGCGCTGAAATGCTACCTGGATCTAAAAAGCAACCAGAAATTGTATGCCTCGAAGTAACTGACAAACAAGCTCAAAAGATATTTACATCTGAAAGAGATAAAAAAATTAAATTACTGGCTAAAAATTTTAATTTGCGGAAATAATCCGCAGGAATGGAGTACGAAATGAACAAAACAGGAGCGAAACCAAATTCAAAGAGAGATGAAAATGATGACTTTCACTATGAGATTTTGAACCACATTGGAACATTAAGCACTAATAATGCAGGGTGGAAAAAAGAATTGAATATTGTAAAATGGAACGATGCAAATCCTAAAATCGATATTAGAGAGTGGGATATGGATCATGAAAAAATGAGCAGAGGTACAAGCTTAAATGTAAAAGAAGTAGAAAAACTCAGAGAATTACTTGGTGAATATGATTTTTCAACAATGGTTTTAGGATAGAAATTCAAAAAATAATATAATATCTAATCGAAACTGGCTACATACTCTGTTTAATTTACTGATTTCGCATTATTCTATTGACTAAGTATATAAAGATAAACTAAAATTACATAAACGTTAATTATGTTAATTTATATATTGTTAGTTTTCATTAGAATTTGAGAAAAGTAATTAAAAGGAGGGTATAACATTGTTTGATGATTTGCTTCCAGAAATTAAAAAAGGAATTGCAAATTCAACAGGATCAATACCTGTTGTGTTTAAAGGAATTGAGCGTCAATTTGCAAAAGAAGACCTTCCATCGAAAAGCAATCAACATGAGTTTCATGAGCTTTTATTTGTAAGAAGTGGGAAAGCTCAATTTGAGATTGCGGGACGAAAAATTTATGTTGAAAAGGGCGATACTCTTGTTATAAGACCTTTCCAACCTCATAAAATAATTGTGAACGACGGAAAGATTGATATGATTGTGCTTTATTTCGGATTTAGAAAATTTAATTCTTTGACGATGTCTGAGAATACAATAAATTCTGAAGATATTCCATTCGAAGTTACTAAATTTTCGATTGAAAGTTTCTTGCAATTTGCAAGTGGAAGTAATGCGACACAAATGCAGACCGAAAAGGTTGATCCATATCTAACAATTAAGGGAAAAATACGACAGGATATAGCAAGTATCGTTGACAGAATTTTACGAGAGAGTAGAAGCGATGCTTATGGCAAAGAGCTGATGATGCAATTTCTCACAATGGAACTTCTTGTTGCTTTATCACGAGGTCTCCGTGAAGAATGGGAAGATAGTATCCGTGTTAAAACGGGCAAGGCAAAAGAACTTGTAAAAATGGCTAGAGAATTTCTCGTTGAACATCATGATAGGGATATATCCGTCACGGATGCAGCTTCATATGTTTTTTTAAGTCAAGGCTACTTTACCAGAGCATTCAGAGATGAAATTGGAATGAGTCCGATGAGCTTTCTAATGCAAATCAGGGTTGATCATGCCTGTCGACTTCTTGAACAAAAAGAAATTAAAGTTGGTGGAATCGCTCGCCAGGTTGGTTTTGCAAGTCCACAAAGATTTAATGCAGCTTTCCGCAAACAGATGGGGATTACACCGATGGAATACCGCAAACAAATTCTTGATAAAAATGGATAAAAACGAAAAATGAGAAATGGAAGTAGCCATTATTGATCAAAATTCAAGATTAAAATTCACTTCTAACGTCTTGCACTACAGTCGCATTAGTGATATAATTAATGACTGTAAATAGTTGTTTTTCAAATAAAATAAACAGTTACTTTACAAATAATATAATAAGTTATAAGACTATCTTATCAAGAGTGGTGGAGGGAACAGGCCCTGCGAAGCCCGGCAACCGGTGAAAGCCAAGGTGCCAAATCCTGCAAATGTTTTACAAACATTTGGGAGATGAGGAATACATTTTTTGTGAGCCTCTTCTTTGAAGAGGCTTTTTTTTTCGTGATAATGGTGGCAAAACATAATTTGGAGGTAAATACAATGAGCAAAGAAAAAATTGGAAAATGGTTATTTTCATCAGAATCAGTTACAGAAGGGCATCCTGATAAAATGTGTGATCAAATTTCTGATGCGGTTTTAGATGAGATTTTAGCAGCCGATCCAATGGCAAGAGTTGCCTGTGAAACTGCCGTAACTACAGGACTTGTTCTGGTTATGGGTGAAATAACAACATCATGTTATGTAGACATTCAAAGTATTGTAAGAAGGACTGTCAGAGAAATCGGATATGATCGTGCAAAATACGGATTTGACTGCGACACATGTGCTGTTCTAACTTCGATTCATGAACAGTCACCAGATATTGCGCAGGGTGTTAATGAATCTCTTGAACATAGAGACGGTAATCTTCAGGAAGAATTTGACATTGGAGCAGGTGATCAGGGAATGATGTTTGGGTTTGCATGTAGCGACACAGAGGAATTAATGCCTTTGCCTATTTCTTTTGCTCATGCTCTTTGCAACCAACTGGCACAAGTTCGTAAGAATAATATTATCTCATATTTGAGACCAGATGGAAAATCTCAGGTAACCGTAGAGTATGATGGGCTTGTTCCAATACGAGTTGATACAATTGTTCTTTCAACCCAACATGGACCTGAAGTAACTCATGAACAAATAAAAAAAGATATTATACGTGAAGTTATAGACAAAGTTATTCCTTCAAAATGGATAGACGAAAACACCAAAATATATATAAACCCAACGGGAAGGTTCGTTGTAGGTGGACCTCAGGGTGATTCAGGACTAACAGGAAGAAAAATTATCGTAGACACATATGGTGGTTTTGCAAGACATGGTGGCGGTGCCTTTTCTGGTAAAGATCCAACAAAAGTAGATCGTTCAGCTGCATATGCATCAAGATATGTTGCTAAAAACATAGTTGCTGCAGGTATTGCTCAAGAATGTGAAGTTCAAGTTGCCTATGCAATCGGGGTTGCAAAACCTGTATCTGTAATGATTGACACCTCAGGAACAGGAATAATAAGTGATCAGGAAATATCAGAAATTGTACAAAAGGTTTTTGATCTTCGTCCTGCCGCTATCATTCATAAACTCAACTTAAGAACACCAATATACAGAAAAATAGCAGCATACGGACATTTTGGACGTCCTGAGCTTGACCTTCCATGGGAAAGAACAGACAAAGTTGATGAAATACGAAAACATGCAGGAATGTGATAGTAATAAAATAATAATAAACGCTACGGTGGACAACATAATCTATCGAAATGATAGAAATGGGTACACTGTATGTGAGATGCAAGGAGAAAGCGAAGATTTTGTTGCTGTAGGAACATTGCCTTTTGTTCAAGTTGGAGAATCTCTTGAAATTTCTGGCATTTTTAATCTTCATCCAGATTATGGACATCAGTTTCAGATAGAAAAATACGTAAAAAAATCTTTTACATCATTAGAATCAATTGAAAAGTATCTATCATCTGGTTTGCTAAAAGGGATTGGAGCTAAAATTGCAAAGAAAATAGTTAAAAAGTTCGGACTTGATACAATTGAAATTATTAAATGCAATCCAGATAGACTAACTGAAATAAAGGGAATAAACAGCGAAAAGGCAGAAATGTTTGCAATGACTCTTTTGAAAGAAGAAAGTAGTCAGGACCTTGTGATGTTTCTATCTTCCTTTGATATCTCATCTTCAACTATTGCAAAAATACAAGAGCACTTTGGTGAAAATGCATTAACAAGAATTAAAGAAAATCCCTATTCTTTGTTGAGAAATGGAATTGGAATACGCTTTCAAAAAGCGGACCAAATTGCTTTTTCATTTGGATGGGATTCCTCATCTATTATCAGAATCCAAAGCGCAATTCTATCAGTATTGACAACTGCACTTGTTAATGGAAACACATATATTAATCCTTTCTTTTTAATTAAAGAAGCATCATATCTGATTTCCCAAAACATTTCTACAGACGAAGAAAATGTTATCAAAATTTTTAATCATCCCCAAATTATTTTTGAAAAAGAAAACAATATTGTTTCACTTAAAATGGCATATCTTGCTGAAAAGGAAATTGCAAAATCTCTTATCAAAAGAGTGAAAGGTACTAATAGAAGAGATGATCTAATTTCTATTGGTGATGACGTAAAAAAACTTTGTGATAATGAATCTGTTTTGTTTGATGATGTGCAAGTGAGATCAGCGTGTCAATGTTTGGTAAATCCTGTAACGGTTATAACCGGTGGACCTGGAACTGGTAAAACAACAATAATTAGAGTTTTATGTAAATATATGACGCAAAAAGGAAGAAAAGTCTTATTGGCGGCTCCTACAGGAAGAGCTGCAAAAAGAATGAAAGATACAACGAAATATGACGCGAAAACAATTCACAGACTTCTTGAACTTCAATATCGATCTGATGTTGATGATTATAACCTGGTTTTTGCAAGAGACAAAGACAATCCATTAGAAGCTGATTTACTAATTATCGATGAAGTTTCTATGTTGGATTTATTTTTAATGCGGCATCTACTTGAAGCTGTTCCAAAAGATTGTACTCTTGTGTTTGTTGGTGACTCAAATCAGTTACCGTCAGTAGGCGCTGGAAATGTACTTAAAGACATTATAAATTCTGGCGAAATTCCTGTTGTTGAGTTAAAAAAGGTTTATAGACAAGAAAAGGGTAGCTTAATTGTTCAAAACTCCCATCTTATTCTTGAAGGAAAATATCCTATCTTTGACCAGACATTAACCAGTGAATGTATGTTTATTTCAAAAAACAATGATAATGATAAAGCCCAATCTGTTGTTTCGCTATGTACTAACATATTAAAGAATACATATGGGGCGGATCCTGTAAGGGATGTTCAGATTCTGACACCGACCCGAAAAGGCGTTTGTGGCACAAAAGATCTTAACATTATGCTTAGCCAGGCATTAAATTTTAGAAATGAGACAGAAACCAAAAGCAATCATGATTTGTTTTCTTCTTTTAAACCAAATGATAAAGTTATGCAAACAAGAAACGACTATGAATTAAAGTGGATTTCTATAAATGATAGTACAATTTCAGGAACCGGAATATTTAATGGTGATATGGGATTTATTATTTCAGTAATTCCCGAAAAGGAAATTCTTAAAGTTCTTTTTGATGACGAAAGGGTTGTTGAATATAATCGGGCTAATATAGAAGAGCTTGAACTTGCATATGTTGTTACTGTTCATAAAAGTCAAGGTAGTGAATATCCTATTGTTGTACTTGTTCTTCCACAAGCACCAGATATACTTATGACCAGAAACCTATTATATACAGCCATTTCACGTGCTAAAGAAAAATTATTTATAATTACTGAAAAATCAATTCTTCTTAAAATGATACGAAACATTACAATAGCCAGTCGTAATACATTGCTCGAGCGATTTCTTTGCGAAAATTAGAATTTACCATAGCCTTAGTCTTACCCTTAGCCTCACCCGCCTTAGTCTTAGTCTTAGTCTTAGTCTTAGTCTTAGTCTTAGCGCTGTTTTTAGCGTTGGCATAAGTTTCAACATTTTATAGAAATTCTAAATGTTTGTAATAGCGTTTTATGTTTAATAGGAATATATTTTTTGTTTATGCAATTTCTTTAAAATAATAATTTTCACATTTTTGAAACAAATTGTTTCTGACCATTAAATTTTCACGAAAATCTAGTATGCATTTAACATAGCTAGATTAATGCAGGGAGAATTCTTGCTACATGAGGTTAAAATTCCTTGTAAAAATAAAAAACTGAACACGGAGCGCGGAGTATGAATTTTAATTTTGAATTCCCTTATTCAGGTAATATGAAAATAATTAACAGTAAGTTAGCGCTTTCAATATACAATGTTGCTTTGATTTTAAAAGAACTGGTTTTTCCACCGGTGTGTTCATTTTGCGGAAGACAGTTAAACAAAAAATATGTAATTGATGCTACCTGCAAGTCGTGTCTTGCCAAAATACCTTTAAGAGATAGCAACAGCAGGAAGATAAAGTGCCTTGAAGAAAGAAAAGAAAATTCTCTTGTTTATAGAAAAATGTTTAATATAGATGTAATCGTTTGTTGCTATTATGATGACATGATTCGAAAAGCAATTATTGCAATGAAATTCTACGATGCTGCATATATGAAAGAATCATTTGGAAGTATAATTGCTTTTGTTATTATAAATTCAGGAGAAGTCTATGATGCAATAATTCCAGTACCTTTGCATGAAAATAGAATGAAAGAAAGAGGTTACAATCAGGCAGAACTTATTGCTCGTAAAGCATCATCTGCCACTGGTATACCTGTAATAAAAAATTGCCTTATACGAAGTAGAAACACAAAGAGGCAAAGCGAAATGGCACATTGTGTGGAGAGATCACAAAATATGCAAAATGCATTTATATGTGTTTGCCCAGAAAAACTAGAGGGGAAAAGATTGTTGATTCTCGATGACATACTGACATCAGGTGAAACTTTGATTTCTGCTGCTAAAGCAATAAATAGTAGTATAGAAAAATATAAAATTGAAATTGAAGGGGAGCATATCTCAAATTCAACGAATATAACCGCGATAACTCTTGCATGTGGTAGAAAATAAAAAGCATCCGACAAAAATTGTAAGACGCCTGTTTTGATTACATTTCAGATAAATAATTATTTACAATGAATACTATTATAACACAAAAAATAAAATAAAAATAGAGTTTGATTTTTTCAATTTAATGAGTATAATAAGGCTAACTGAAATGTACGTTAGACCTTTTAATTGAACCTACAGACAAAAACAGGGAGCTCGGGTCGATGTGGATACGACCGTTTAGCGTTTGCTATGTTGGTAAGAGACCACCGCAGGGCACCCACCTTGCACATGCAGGGTGTCAATTGATCGGACGACGGCATTTTGGTTATTTTTATTCTTTTTCCAGAAGAAAAGTTGCTTCCATATCCGCAGTGGATAAAACAAATGCTAGAGGAAACTGCTTGAAAGCATCACTTACAAGTTTTACCTCATCTGTACTAGTGAACCCCATATGATATCTTATTGCAAAAGCTTCTTCATGGGTTAGACGCATGAAGTTATTTATCATGTACACAGATTTCTCCCCGTGTCCGTAAGGAAATTTATCCTGATATTCATATGTAGGAACGCTTTGCCAGACACCATTAGCATCCTTTACATTCCTTTTTCCTGATTTGTAGATATTTATTTTACAAAAATCGTGCAACAGAGAAACTACAGCAATACTTTCATCAGAAAAACTCAAGTTATAAATTTCTTTAACCCTCGCTCTTCCTAAATAATCTCTCATACATTCATAAACATTAAGACTATGTTCAACAAGTCCCCCTTCGAATGATCCATGAAATCTTGTGCTTGCAGGAGCGGTGAAAAAATCACATGAATTTGATTGCATGTATGCCAACAGTTTATCAGCACCGTCTCTTTTTATCGTTTTAGTAAAAAGTTCAATGAATTCTTCTTTTTTAGTCATGAAATGTTATCCTTTCCAAACAAAACTTTTAAATATTACTTAAATAAATGTTTAAAAATCACAAACTGTTTTTGAATATTTATTAGTATAAATCAAAATATCAAAAAATACCATATATGTTTGATTTATTATTAATACAAAAAGGAACATAAACCAACAAAAATCGACATAATCTTACTGAAACCTATAAAATCCCACATAAACAAACATAAATCCAAAAAGCCACAAAAACACACAGAATATTATAAAACCCGCGAAAAGATATAAATTGATGAAAACTAAGGTTTGTATACTGGTATGGATATGTGATAAAATGTAAGAAGATTCTTTTTATAAAATTCAAATATTATTAAAGAGGAGATATAAATATGAAAAGTCTTGAGAAGATTAAACTTGGTAAAACTAATCTTGATATAAGCAGAGTTGTATATGGTGGCATTGTTTCAATGAATGAACAGCAGGTAGATAGTGACAGATATGTTTCATTTGCTATCGATAGGGGAGTTAATTATTTTGATGTAGCGCCGGCTTATGGTGATGCGCAACTGAAGCTTGGAAATTCTTTAAGATCGTATCGTCAGGATGTAATTCTTGCGTGCAAGACAGGTGAAAGACTTGAATCTAAAGCAATTTTGCAGATAAAAGAATCACTTGAATTATTGCATACTGATTATTTTGATGTTTTTCAACTTCATGCACTCACAACAGAAGAAGATGTTGACATAGCATTTTCAAAAGACGGTGTTATGAATTATCTGATTAAAGCAAAACAAGAAGGAATGATAAGGCATATAGGGTTTTCTGCACATAATGAAGCTATAGCACAGAAAGCATTAAAGCTTTACGATTTTGAAACTATTCTATTTCCATTCAATTGGGCATTAGGTAATCACAAAGGAATGGGGAATTCCTTAATTATTGATGCAAAAGAGAAAAACACGGGAATTTTAGCTCTTAAATCTCTTGCTTTAAGGCCTTGGGAAGAAAAAGATGATAAGCAATTCTCTAAATGCTGGTACAAACCAATTCCTCTTGATACTAACAAGGATCTTGCTATTGCAGCACTTAAATACACTCTATCATTAGGTGTTCACACAATTGTACCGCCTGGGCACATCGAATACCTTGAATTTGTAATTGACAATTTATCTGATTGTATTTCTAATCAATTTAGCACGGAGAATCAACAGTTAATTGATGAGCAATTGAGTGGTCATATTGATAAGTTTATATTTTGATTCCACATACTAAATAAACATTTTGAAATATTGAAATTGTAACATTTGTATTCTATCTAAATGCTTAATCTGTTATAATTCTCATAGCTGTTTGTTTATTTCAATGCATTTCACTTTATTTAGTTTTTAATTCGTTGATTTAGCTGGACAATGGACATTAATATTGTTGGGAGATAAATATGGGACTAATCAGTGATGCAAAATCAATTGCAAAACGAGATCCTGCCGCACGGGGCGTTATAGGCGTAATTTTACTTTATCCAGGATTTCATGCTTTGGTTTATTATCGCATTTCGCATGCATTTTACAAAATCCATCTTTTTTTTATTGCAAGACTTGTATCTCAGACCGGCAGATTTTTTACTGGAATTGAAATCCACCCTGGAGCAAAAATAGGAACTGGACTTTTCATTGACCATGGGATGGGAGTTGTTATTGGTGAGACCGCTAAGGTTGGGAATGATTGTACGTTATATCATGGATGTACATTAGGTGGCACTGGTAAAGATAAAGGTAAACGTCATCCTACTCTAGGGAATAATGTGCTTGTTGGCGCAGGCGCTAAAATTCTTGGCCCTTTTAAAGTCGGAGATAATTCCATGATTGGAGCAAACGCAGTCGTTTTAAATGAAGTGCCTGAAGGATCAACTGTTGTTGGTGTGCCAGGTCATGTTATAAAAAAGAAATCTTCAGATCGTGGCATCAGGTCAATGGATCTTGATCAAACGAATACCCCTGACCCAGTTTCAATTGAACTATGCAAGGTTTTACACAGAATAGCAAAAATCGAAAAAGAGCTTGGACTTAAAACATCTGCAAACGAAGCTGAATCTTCAGAAGCTGATTTTAATCCAGATTCTTTTTCAAAAATCTGTAATGAAGAGGCACTTACGAAATCCAAAGAATAAGAATGAAAATTAATTTAAAATAATTATAGAACCATAATAACAGCAAACTAAAATAACAGCAAACTAAAATAACAGCAAACTAAAATAACAGTAAACCATAATAACAGCAAACTAAAATAACAGTAAACCATAATAACAGTAAACCATAATAACAACAAACTGAAATTAATATAAACTAAAACAGATGTAATAATAATATTTAATTCATAATAACTATATGATTAAAATAGATTTTAATAAATCAACTTACTGCTGGAGGTTGTCAATGAAAATATATAATACCCTTATTAGAGAAAAACAAGAATTTGTACCATTAGTTGAAGGAGAAGTTCGTATCTACACATGCGGACCAACCGTCTATAACTATTTTCATATCGGAAATGCAAGACCATTTATTACATTTGATACATTAAGAAGATATTTGGAATACAAGAACTATAAGGTAATATATGTTCAAAACTTTACTGATATCGATGATAAAATGATAAATCAGGCAAATGCTGAAGGTATTACTGTAAGAGAAATGGCTGACAGATATATTCGTGAGTACTATATTGACGCAGATAACCTAAATATAAAACGATCAACTTTTCAGCCAAGAGCAACTGATTGTATTGTCGATATTTTGGATATGATTAACGTTCTTGTCAATAAAGGATATGCATATGTTGCTGAAGATGGAGTGTATTTTAGCGTAGAAAAATTCGAAACCTATGGTAAGCTTTCAAATTTTAATCTTGATGAACTAGAAGCTGGTGCAAGTGAAAGAGTTTGCATAAATGAATCAAAGATTAACAGGGCAGACTTTGCATTATGGAAGTTCAAAAAAGAAGGAGAGCCTTCATGGGAAAGCCCATGGGGAGATGGGCGACCAGGATGGCATATTGAATGTTCAGCAATGTCTCGAAAGTATCTTGGGGACACGATTGACATTCACTGCGGAGGGCAAGACCTTATTTTCCCTCACCACGAAAATGAAATAGCACAAAGTGAAGCGACGACAGGAAAACCTTTTGTTAATTATTGGATGCATAATGGTTTTATTAATATTAATAATCAGAAAATGTCAAAGTCATCTGGTAATTTCTTTACAATAAGAGATATTGTTCAGAAGTATTCGTATGAAGTAATCAGATTCTTTATTTTATCAAGTCATTATCGCAGCCCAATCAACTTTAGTGAGGATTTACTTGCTGCATCTCAAGTGGCTCTCGAAAGAATCCGCAATTGTGTAAACAACAATACCTTTATTATCGATAACAGAAAGAAAACCGGATTTGAAGAGAATATTATAGCAAATCTAGACATACAAGAATTAAAAGAAGCAATAGCAAAAGCTAAAACAGAATTTATCGCATCAATGGATGACGATCTTAACACAGCTGATGCAATGGCAGCATTGTTTGATCTTGTACGTGTTGCAAACATTGCATCAACAAAAGATAATGTTCCATCAAGTATATTAAATGAGGCAAGTACGATTATAATTGTATTATTTGGTGTTTTAGGAATAAAAATTATTCAAGAGGAAACTATTCCAAGTGAGGTAATTGCTTTAGTTGTAGACCGAGTTAATGCTAAGAATGAGAAGAATTTTGCTCTTGCCGATGAAATAAGAAAGAAGATTGGTGATTTTGGGTTTACAGTTTCTGATACACCAGCTGGCCCTAAAATATCCAAAATTTAACTAAAGGACAGGATAACTAATGTTTGATTATTCGTACTTGGGAGATCCACGGATGCTTCCTTCATCAGTATTAGCTTATATTGGTGACGCAGTGTTTGAGCTTTATACGAGGCTTTATGTAATAAACAATGCTGATGGACAAATTAAGAGCCTTCATCACAGGACAATTAAAATGGTAAATGCCAAATCGCAAGCTAATTATGCAAGGGATTTACTTGATAAATTGTCAGAAAATGAGCTACAGATTTTTAAGCGCGGAAGAAACACACACTCAAAAAGCATGGCAAAGAATGCGGATCCAGCTGATTATCAGGTTGCGACAGGCTTTGAAACATTGATTGGATATTTGTATCTTAATAAAGAAGAAGACCGACTTAAAGAAATATTTGAACTTATTGGGGATTTTTCAATCTGCAAAGAAGAAAAATAAACTTAAAATAAATACTGCCAAAAACGGTAGTACAGGGGGATAAAATGTTAGAAAATGAAATGTCCGAAGACAGACTTGAAGGCAAAAATCCGATTCTTGAAGCATTGAAAGCTGGAAGAACAATTCACAAATTATGGGTTCAAAAACTTAGTGAAACTCCTGGTAGAATTGATCCAGTGATCGCAAAGATTATTCAACTATCAAAACAGACGGGAGCATTGGTTGTTGAACTTGATAAACGTGCTTTAGACCAGATGTCACAAACTCATGGACATCAATGTGTTATTGCTCAGGTTGCAATGCATGACTATGTGGATATTGATGTTATGATTGAAAATGCCGCTACTGCAGGCGAGCATCCATTTCTAATATTACTTGATGAACTTAAAGAATCATATAATCTTGGATCAATATTAAGAATTGCAGACGCGGCTGGTGTAAATGGTGTTGTTATTCCTAAACACAGGTCAGTAGGACTTGATGCAACTGTTGCAAAGGCCTCTGCTGGAGCGATGGAGCATGTTCCCGTTGCTAAGGTTGTTAATCTTGTTCAAACAATAGAAAACCTCAAGGAAAAGGGGTTCTGGATTGTTGGAACAGATCATGATGGTACATCTCAGTACGACAAAATCGACTATAAAGGGCCATTAGCTATTGTTATTGGTAGCGAAGGTGACGGGTTAGGTCGTTTAGTTAAGAAGAGTTGCGATTTTTTAGTAACTATACCAATGAAAGGTAAAGTTAATTCATTAAATGCGGCAGTTGCTACTGGTATTGTGGTTTTTGAAGCGGCAAAACAAAGAACAAATAAAATTTAAGAAGCCTTTGTAACTGATTAGATATTTGTATAACGGAATACGTATAATTAATAGTATTTATAACCTGTATTTTTTAATCATAGGGAATATGGAGGACTATATGACCGAAATGACACAAACTATTGTGAAAGACGATTATGAGAATTTTGAGGATAACACGCTGGTTGATCTTGCAAAAAATGGCAATGGACTAGCGATGGAAACAATTCTTATGCGTTATAAGAAAATGGTTAAGCGCAAAGCATCTAGGCTTTTTATTGCTGGTGGAGACTATGAAGATGTAATTCAGGAAGGCATGATTGGACTTTTTAAAGCTGTAAGAAATTATAACGCCGCAAAAAATGTTGCTTTTTCATCATTTGCTGTATATTGTGTACTTGCTCAAATAACTGATGCAGTAAGAACAGCAACTAGAAACAAACATAATGCACTTAATCTTTCAATTTCATTACAAGGGCTTGCATTACAAGAAGAAGATGATCCATATAATCTTCTTGATGTGTATATAGATCTGACAAAAGCAGATCCTGAACAACTTGTAGTTTCAAAAGAAGAAGCAGAATCGCTTAATACTTTCATCCGTGAAGAACTGACAAAAAATGAGCAGGACGCTCTGATTCTATTTATTCAAGGGTATACTTATGCACAAATTGCAACAATACTTAAGCGATCCGTAAAATCAGTAGACAATGCGATCCAAAGGTCAAGAGAGAAATTCGAAATATTTAAAAAGCAGTTTATCTATTAAATTTATTACACAGACTGCTAAATTTATTATCCATACTGACACAGACTGCTAAATTTATTATCCATACTGCTAAATTTCTTGTACAGGTTGCGAAATTTATTCTACAGCCGCTAAATTTCTTTTCTAGGCACTTTTAGTTTTGAATACTTATGTTATAATATAGTAAAATTTCTTTATACATGAAAGGAAAAAAATTGACTCGATATAAAATGGGACTTGATATTGGTTCAACAACTATAAAAATAGTATTACTTGACAATTCAGAGATAGTTTACAGACTTTATCGAAGACACAATTCTGACATAAAAGGTGAGCTTGCAAATTGTTTTGAGGAAGTTGCATTACAATTTCCAAAAATTGAAGCTGCAGTGATGGTAACTGGTTCTGGTGGACTAAGTGCATCTAAATGGCTTGATATTGAATTTATACAGGAAGTTATTGCTGAAACTATTGCTGTAAACAAATATTATCCCATGACAGACGTAATAATCGAACTTGGTGGAGAAGATGCGAAAATTACGTTTCTTAAGCCAGTTCTGGAACAACGCATGAATGGAACATGTGCTGGTGGTACTGGCGCATTCATTGATCAAATGGCTTCATTGCTACAAACAGATGCAATTGGACTTAATGAACTTGCTTCGCGACACAAATCTATATATACGATAGCATCTAGATGTGGAGTTTTTGCAAAAAGCGATCTTCAGCCGCTAATCAATGAGGGTGCTCCGAGAGAAGACCTTGCAGCATCAGTATTGCAATCAGTCGTAAATCAGACTGTTGCGGGGCTTGCTTGCGGAAGAAAGATTAAAGGACATATTATTTTTCTTGGCGGTCCTTTAGCATTTTTATCTGAATTACGTCATGCATATGAGAAAACTCTTGCACAGGATGCTTTGTCTTTTACGACTCCTGAAGATGCCTCTGTTTATGTCGCATTAGGTGCCGCTATGATGGCTGGAGAAAAACCGGATTCTCCATTAGTTGGACTAGCAAAACTTTCTGAATTATTAAAATCCAAAAGAACTGGCGAGCACGAAATTGATTCAATAAGACCTCTGTTTTTAGACAAAAATGAAGAGCTTATGTTTTACGAAAGACATAACCAGAACAAAGCGGAATTTTCTGATATATATAAGCATTCCGGGCCTTGTTTTCTTGGCATCGATGCTGGAAGTACAACAACTAAAGCAGTTTTGATAAACAAAGACAACGAAATTATTTATTCTTTCTATGCTAGCAACAAAGGCAATCCTGTCAATAGCGCAATAGAAATAGTAAAAGATATATATGGGAAACTTCCCAAAGATGCTTATATATCAAATTCATGCGTTACAGGTTATGGTGAGAATCTAATTAAAACAGCCATTAGTATTGATGTGGGCGAAATTGAAACAATGGCTCACTATAAAGCGGCTAATTACTTTTGCCCATCAGTTGATTTCATATTGGATATCGGTGGTCAGGATATGAAGTGCATGAAAATAAAAGATGGAATTATTGACAATATAATGTTAAACGAGGCTTGTTCATCAGGATGTGGATCATTCATTCAAACTTTTGCGGAAGCTCTAGGACTAGATGCTCATTCTTTTTCAAAGGAAGGTCTTAAGGCCCAAAATCCTGTTGATCTTGGAACAAGATGTACTGTATTTATGAATTCGAAAGTAAAGCAGGCACAAAAAGAAGGTGCAACTGTTGGTGATATATCAGCTGGACTTTCTTATTCAGTTGTAAGAAATGCTTTGTATAAAGTTATTAAAATTAAAAGTCCTGCATCTCTTGGCGAAAAAATTGTAGTTCAGGGTGGAACATTTTATAACGATGCTATTCTTAGGTGTTTTGAACTTATTTCAGAACGCGAAGTAATACGCCCGGATATAGCAGGTTTAATGGGAGCTTTTGGAGCTGCAATCCTTGCACGTGAGCGTGCAGGTGATGAATCAAAAGTATCCACAATGATTAGCAAAGAGGACACGGAGTCCTTTACGATGGATTCAAAACCAATTCATTGTGGCAAATGTGGAAATAACTGCAAAATGACTATTTCAAAGTTTAGTAATGGTGCAAAACATATTTCTGGAAATCGTTGTGAAAATGGAAGTGGTTTAGACAAAAACAAAGAGAAACTGCCAAACCTTTTTGAATACAAATATAACAGATTGTTTAATTATGAGCCTTTGAATATTAACGATGCACCGAGAGGTGAAATAGGAATACCAAGAGTGCTTAATATTTATGAGAATTATCCGTTGTGGTTTACAATATTCACAGATCTTGGATTCCGCGTTGTTATATCTCGTTTTTCAGATCACCAGTTATTTTTACAGGGAATGGATACTATATCAAGTGAAAGCCTTTGTTACCCAGCTAAATTAGCACATGGGCATATTGAGGATTTAATTTCACATGGTTTAAAGAATATTTTTTATCCATGTATACCCTATGAACAAAAAGAAAATAAAGGATCAAACAATTGTTTCAATTGTCCAATTGTTACTTCATACCCTGAGGTCATTTATAACAATATGGATAGGATAAAAGAAGAAAAAGTTAATTTTATGAACCCATTTCTTCCTCTTGACAATCCAGCTAAACTTGCTAAGCAACTTGTTAAAATACTTTCATTTGCCGGTGTTTCATTGAAAGAAGCAACTTTGGCAATTGAAAAGGGCAATGATGAATACGCAAGATTTAAAGAGGATATAAGAAATAAAGGCGATGAAACTATTGATTGGCTTCAAAAAAATAACCGCAAGGGTATAGTTTTAGCTGGTAGACCATATCATCTTGACCTTGAAATTCATCATGGAATACCAGAAATGATTGGGTCGCTTGGGCTTGCTGTACTTACTGAGGATAGTGTTGCAAGTCATGGAACGTTAATAAGGCCGATACGCGTTGTTGACCAATGGGCTTACCACACAAGACTTTATGAGGCAGCAGCAAGAGTTCTTGAATATCCATTCTTAGAATTAGTCCAATTGACGTCTTTTGGTTGTGGACTTGATGCTGTAACATCCGATCAAGTTCAGGAAATTCTTGAAGCGAAGGGTAGGATTTACACACTACTTAAAATCGACGAAGTTTCAAACCTTGGTGCTGCAAGAATTCGTATGCGCTCACTTAAGGTTGCACTTGACGAACGTGTTGCAAACAAAAAGCATATAAAACACAACATTGGTTATACCCTTAAGCGTGAAATATTCACTAAAGAGAAGAAAGCAAAGCATACAATTATTGCACCACAGATGTCTCCAGTGCATTTTAAATTACTTGAGGCAGTTTTCCGGAAGAATGATTATGATGTCAAAATCCTCGAAAAAACATCAAAAGACGATATAGAAGTTGGACTTCAATATGTTAACAATGACGCGTGTTATCCTACAATTATTGTAGTAGGGCAGTTGGTTAATGCCTTTATCTCTGGTGAGTGTGATCCTGATAATACTTCCGTGTTTTTAACTCAAACTGGTGGTGGGTGTCGTGCTACAAACTACACAGCATTCTTAAGAAAAGCACTTAGAGATTCTGGATTCCCTCAAGTTCCGGTTGTTGCGCTTAGTGTATCAGGTATTGAGAAAAATCCAGGATTTACAATTAGTTATTTTATGCTTGACCGTGCGCTTAAGGCGATGGTATATGGCGATTTGTTACAGACAGTTCTACTTCGTGTAAGACCTTACGAAAAAGTTTTAGGAAGTGCTAATGAGCTTTACAGGAAGTGGCTAGATCGTTGCTATTATTCTTTGCTTGGAGACAAGAAGGCAGTAGAATATGGCATAAAGAAAGAAACTGACGTGCCAAAATCTTTCAAAGAAATGATTAATAGGATTGTTAGTGAATTTGATGAATTCCCACTAAGGGCTATTGAAAGAAAGCCTAGAGTCGGAATCGTAGGAGAGATACTGGTAAAATTTCATCCTGATGCGAATAATAACGCAATTGGTGTTATTGAAGCAGAAGGATGTGAAGCTGCAGTTCCAGGTATAATTGACTTTTTCTTATACTGCTTTCAGAATTCACAGTTTAAATATGAAGAGCTTGGAGAGAGCAGAACAGCAGCGCATATTTCTAATGCTACTATTGCATTTATCGAATCCTATAGAAAATATATGAGAAAAAGACTTTATGAAACGAAAAAGTTTATGCCGCCAGCTCCTTTTTATGACCTTGAAGATTACGCTAAAACAATTTTGTCTTTAGGAAATTCTTGTGGTGAGGGCTGGTTTTTAACAGCAGAAATGGTTGAACTTATAAAGCATGGAATTCCTAACATAATTTGCATGCAACCATTCGCATGTTTACCTAACCATGTCACCGGTAAAGGAATGATCAAAGAGCTCAGAAGACAATACCCTCAGTCTAATATAGTTCCAATTGATTATGATCCTGGCGCAAGTGAAGTTAATCAGTTAAATCGTATTAAACTTATGATAAGCTCTGCATTAACAAATGAAAAACATAACAGCCAAAATTTTAATGAAAATCATTAATACCGACCAAATACTAAGTACAAATTTGAAATATTAGAATGGAGACCTTTAAATGCTAAATGTTAGAAGTAGTAAAAGAAAAAACAATTTCGGTGTAAAACTTATTTCTTTATCGACTGCCATATTATTCTCATTAATTGCTCTTTCAATGACTTCCTGCACGAAAAAAGAAGAAAGTTTACAAGGTAAGGTTGATTTTGACGCTAAAACACAAGTTGTTGTAATTGAAATGCAAAATGGTGGCGTTATAAAGCTTGAAATGGACCCAGACCAAGCACCAATAACTGTTAATAATTTTGTAGGACTCGTAAAGCAAAAGTTTTATAATGGACTTAAATTTCATCGTGTCATTAAAGATTTTATGATACAAGGTGGAGATCCACAAGGAACAGGCATGGGTGGCTCATCTCAAACAATAAAAGGTGAATTCAGTGAAAATGGAGTAAACAATAATCTAAAACATGTTCGTGGTGTTATTTCAATGGCTAGAAGTCAAGAAATGAATTCTGCATCATCTCAATTTTTCATAATACATGGAGATGCCAATTCTCTTGATGGAAAATATGCTGCATTTGGAAAGGTAATTGAAGGAATGGATGTTGTTGATGCTATTGCAAATGTTGAATGTGATATTACAAATCCACAATCACCATTTCCTCTTGTTCCACAAATAATCAAAGAAATGCGAATCGAAAATAAATAGTCAAAAATTTCAGGTTTTATAGTGCATTTTAAATATTTGCATTGTATTTTATTAGACTATAGAATTTATTGTTTGATGAATTAAAGAAAAACACCTTGGATTTTGGTGTTTTTCTTTTTTAGGGTTAACTAACATTTGCCAATAACTATTTAACAGGTTTGTATGAATCCTTAAGAGAAACGGTTCTATTGAATACAAAATTGTCTTCACTACTTGCCTTTGGATCTAGATAAAAATACCCTAATCTAAAAAACTGATAATGCTTGTGAGGAGACGAAAAAGACAATGTTGCCTCAATTTTACAGTTGCCAAGAACTGTAAGAGATGAAGGATTGATATATTCTTTAAAGTCAAGTTCGCCGTTGTCAGGATCTTCATTGATAAATAATGATTCGTAAAGTCTGACCTCGGCATTAATTGCATTCTTTGCATCAACCCAGTGAATAGTGCTTTTTATTTTGCGCCCATCAGGAGTATTACCACCTCTTGTCATTGGGTCATATTCTGCATATACTACAGTTACATTTCCGTCTGCATCTTTTTCGCAACTTGTGCAGCGAATTACGTAAGCAGATTTAAGGCGAACTTCATTGCCAGGGAATAGACGATGGTAACCTTTTGCTGGAACTTCCATGAAATCATCTTGTTCAATATAGCATTCCTTCGAAAATGTTATTGTGCGGTAACCATCTTCAATATTTTCGGGATTGTTTTCGAGTTCGAATGTTTCACTCATATCCTCAGAATAATTTGTCAAAACTAATTTTATTGGGTTTAGTATTGACATTATTCTTCTCGCGTTCTTATTAAGATCTTCTCTGAGGCAGTGTTCAAGAAAGGCATAATCAACTGTGCTAGAAACTTTTGAAACACCAATCTGATCACAAAATGATCGAATAGAAGCAGGGGTATATCCACGTTTTCTAAGACCACAAAGTGTTGGCATTCTTGGGTCGTCCCATCCATCTACAAGATTATTTTCG
Organism: Saccharofermentanales bacterium; assembly: GCA_038326615.1. Lineage (GTDB taxonomy): Bacteria > Bacillota > Clostridia > Saccharofermentanales > UBA5734 > JBBQKF01. The sequence goes on from JBBQKF010000037.1 coordinate 22,189, forward strand.
ACCAGCTCACGAAGTTTCCTTTTACTCATAACTGTGCGGTTTATTCCAAGTCGTGCAAATTCAATCTGTCTTGGTTTAGCTTCACAATCAATATTTAAAATAACCCAGTCATACAATGGTCTGTGGTCCTCAAATTCTAACGAACATAATGAGTGGGTAATTCCTTCCATTGCATCTTCAATTGGATGAGCATAGTCATACATAGGATATATGCACCATTTATCAAGAGTTCTGTGATGATGAGCGCGCATAATCCTGTAAATAACTGGATCACGCATATTGAAATTACCAGATGCAAGATCAATTTTTGCTCTTAGTGTCATTGAACCATCTGCAAATTCACTGTTTTTCATTCGATTAAAAAGATCAAGACTCTCTTCAATAGGACGATTTCTCCAAAGGCTTGGGATACCTGGAGTTGTTAAAGTTCCTCTAGCTTCACGTATCTGGTCAGCAGTCATCTCGCAAACAAATGCAAGACCTTTCTTAATTAAATCACATGCATAATCAAACATCTGTGGAAAATAATCAGATGCATAGTAGAAGCGGTCATCCCATGTAAATCCTAACCAAGTAATGTCTTCTTTAATTGCATCGACATACTCAACGTCTTCTTTACTTGGATTTGTGTCATCCATACGTAAATTGCAAAGCCCGTTGAATTTCTGTGCAGTTCCAAAATCAATATTTATTGCTTTTGCGTGTCCAATATGCAAATACCCGTTTGGTTCAGGCGGAAAACGGGTATGAACAGTTTTCCCCTCAAAACGGCCACCTTTAGCAATGTCCTCTAAAATAAAGTCATGTATGAAATTTGTTGTTGTGGTGTTTTCGGAATTTGCATCTACGTTATTATCTTTTTCTGAATTCATAAATTTTCTCCTTGTTATTATTATTATTGCAGCTCAAAGTTTATGTTTGTGAAAATCGTTTCATAATTAGTAATTCAATTTTGCCAGTTTAATATGTTGAAAATAAAAATTCACTATTCGATGCTATAAACTCAATTTGTATTACTATATTTTGGTTTTGGTTTTGGTTTTGATAACTTTTGATAAAATCAAAATAAAATCGTATTTATCGGCTAATCCAATTCCGCTTTTCTACGGATAGCCTGAGAATAAACCTTGAGCTAATACTCCAATTCATCTTCTAAAAGTTTAATGCCCATATTAATTCTCCGAATTGATTCTTCTTTGCCAAGAATTGTGAGAATTTCAACAGCACCGCCTGGAGTTACTTCAACACCTGAAATAGCAGTTCTTACAGGCCACATAATCTGACCATTTTTGATTTCTTTATCAATAGCAAACTTTATAAGCATATCATGTATATTTTGTTGTGACCAATCAGCAAGAGATACGATATTTGGAAGAATTTCTTTAAGCTTTTCAAGAGAGCTTTCTTTAGTTGTTTTCATTTTTTTATGAATATAAAATTCTGATGAATATGTTGGTAATTCTTTCAAAAATGAAATCATTGCGGGAATCTGTGTAAATTGTGTTATGCGTGGTTGAAGAATTTCGGAGATTTTTTCGTAATCCAATAGCATATCACCAAATAATTCTTTATAATAGGGAAGTGCACGGTTTTGAAAATCCAAAATCGGCATTGCTCTTATATACTCCGCATTAAACCAGCGAAGCTTGTCATAGTCAAAAATTGCAGGTGATTTGCTTATTCCGTCTATTGAAAATAGTGATATTAATTCGCTCATCGACATAACCTCAATATTTTCTTTCGGACACCACCCAAGTAAGGCTATATAATTTATAATTGCCTCAGTTAAATATCCATCATTGAGAAGATCTTCGAAACTTGTAGCACCATGACGTTTTGATAGCTTAGAAACAGTGCCATCAGGGTTTTTACCTTGAATAAGGGAAAGATGAACATATAAAGGAATTTCCCATCCGAATGCTTCATAAAGAAGATTATATTTAGGAGCCGATGAGAGGTATTCGCTTCCTCTAATAACATGAGATATTTTCATTAAATGATCATCAACAACGTTTGCGAAATTATATGTTGGGAAACCATCTGACTTTAATAATACCTGATCTTCGAGCTCGTCATTATCGACTGTTATGCTTCCATAAACTGCGTCATTGAATGTCGTTTTGCCACTTAAAGGCATTTTCTGTCGTATAATATATGGACTATTCATTGCAAGCTTATTTGAAATTTCATCCTTCGAAAAGTCACGACAGTGGCGGTCATATCCGGCAGGGAATGAATTATCCTCAGCATCTGAGTTAGAAATCCTAAGAGAATCCAATCTTTCTTTTGTGCAAAAACAATAATAAGCATGTTCTTTTTCAACAAGCTCAATGGCGTATGGTTTATATAAAGACAAACGCTCGCTTTGAACATAGGGACCAAATGGACCTCCTATATCAGGTCCTTCGTCGTGAATGATAGAAACTTTTGCTAATGTATCATAAATCACCTGAGTTGCGCCTTCGACTAATCTTTCCTGATCAGTGTCTTCAATACGCAAGATGAATTTACCACCTTGTGATTTTGCAATCAGATATTCATATAAAGCTGTTCTTAAATTCCCGACGTGCATAAAACCTGTAGGACTAGGAGCAAATCTGGTTCTTACTTCTTTTACTGCCATTTTCTTTACCTCATTCACAATTGTTTAGAGTTCGTCCATATTGGTGTAACATGAAACGAATAATATATTATAGTATAATATCATATTTGTGGTAATATACATAGGAAATATTATCAAAAAATGGATAATAAATACCACAAAAAGCAATGATGTCAGGTGTTTATATTCTTTTAAACTGCCTAATTAAATGAATTTAGATATTTTATTATAGTTTATTTTGTCATTATTTGATAATTAATTATTAGAAAATAATTAATTTGTAAGGAGCAAAAATGTTCGGTTATATTAGACCAAATAAAGGAGAATTGTTAGTTCGTGAATTTTCGCGTTTTCGTTCAGTGTATTGCGGGATTTGTAAGGAAATAGGAAGAACTTATGGGCAAGTTCCAAGAGTGGCACTAACTTATGATATTACAATGATGGGAATTCTTATGGTTTCGTTGACTGACGAAAATCTAACAGAGAAACTTGAAGCATGCATACTTAATCCGATTTTAAAACGACCTATGCTTTCTTCAAATAAGATTTTAGAAAAATGCGCAGCATTAAGTGTAATATTAGCGTACGGAAAGTTTCTTGATGAAATACAAGATGGAAATCCAGTAGTTGGAAATTTAGGAAAACTTATTTTAAAAAGAGCAAGCACTAAGGCTGCTAAAGCCTTTCCGGAAGACTACAAATCAATATTGGATGGCCTTAAAAAATTAAATGAATCGGAAGGAAATAAGTCCGAAAAATCAGATTATGAAAAGCATGCTAATATGTTTGGTGAAATTTTGCTATCAGTGTTTTCCAGAGCATTTAAGGATTATTTTAGCGAAGATTCAAACAGAGAAGCATTAATTAAGGGTATTTCGTTACTTGGGTTTAGTTTAGGTAAATGGATTTTTGTAATTGATGCTATTGATGACCTCGAGCAGGACAAGAAAAATGGCAACTGGAATCCATTTCTTGATTTATCTCAAGAATCGGCTAAAGAAGAAGCCATGAAAATTCTTACGGAATGTGAAGCTGCAATGGATCGTGTTGCAGCATTACTGCCTTATCGGCGAGATGCAGGTATTATAAGTAATATTATTCAGGAAGGTCTTCCACAAATAAGACAAAAAGTATATGCTCACCAAAAACTCGGAAGGCTCTAGGGTATATAAGAAAATAGTAATACAAAGTTTAGAATTGATCATAACAATTTATAAAAAAGATGGACATTTATTTTTGTAATGTAGAGTATATAATTTAAAATAAAGAATAATTGCAATTTATATAAATTTAAAGTAGAATAGTCAAGGAAAGCATTAGGAGCTTAAAAGAAAGGGAATATTATGGCACGAGATCCATATGAAGTATTAGGTTTAAATCAGTCCGCAACAGCAGAAGAAGTAAAAAAAGCATATAGGGGAATGGTTAAGAAATATCATCCTGATAATTATAAAGATAATCCTCTTGAAGACCTTGCAAAGGAGAAAATGCAGGAAATCAATGAAGCATATGAATCCATACAATCAGGTAATGCATCTGGCGGACAGCCATCGTATCATTCTCCGAATGGCGGCTCAGCACAAGACTGGCAACAACAATGGCAGCAACAGTGGCAACAACAGAGAAATCAGCAGAATAATGGTTATGGGAATCAAAGTCAAAAACAGGGCCAGGGGCAAGGACCTTATTACAGTCAGGGTGGATGTTGTGGTGCAGATGCTTGTAACAGTTTAAGTTGTCTTTGTTGTGCGGATTCTTGTTGTGAATGTGCGGGAGGAGATCTCTGCTCATGCTGTTAACTAAGAAAATTGCCATAGGCGGTCTTTCAACAGCGCTCGTTCTGATAACTATTTCATTATCATATATTAGTCCAACTGCGGATTTAGCGCTTTTTACGCTAAGTTCGCTTTTTATTGCTATGGTTGTTATTGAAGCCGATTTTAGAACAGGATTTAGTGCTTATATTGCCTCTTCATTATTAATTACGGCGTTTTTTGGAATATATTATTCAATTCCATTCATTGTCTTGTTTGGCGCCTTTCCTTTAATCAAAGGGCTTATCGAAAAATATTTCCCCTTGATTTTTGCAATTATTTGCAAAAGCATATACTTTATATTAATCGGAATCGGAGTTTTATTTCTATTTCGTGAGCAGTTAGATTTAGCTTTAACAAAATGGAATAAATTTATTCCATTTCTTAATTCTTCTGATTTCAAAGGGATTTCAATTATTTTATTAATTATTCTGATTGGATTATTTGTTTATGATTACGCATTTACATTGCTTATCTCCTTTTACAATAAGAGAATAAGCAGCAAAATCAAATCAAGTAAAAGTTAATACAAAAACAAATCAAGGAAAATCTAACAGTTGACTGTGTTTGAAAATTAGATATCTTTGCTTTTCAGAATAATAACATTTTTAGAATTCGCATTAAAAAAATAATAAGACTATAGTGTTTACTTAGTAGGGCTAAATTGTTTATACAAATACTATCAAAGAAAGTGGCTTCCATTAATTTTTCCACAGTTCGATTTGTAATTGCTTATTTTTAGCATGATTCTACAGAGTTTTTCAACCTTTACTGAGCAAACGCTATAGCCATT
>JBBQKF010000038.1:0-27201 GCA_038326615.1 Saccharofermentanales bacterium
GGCATTCTAAATGGCTACTACTTGAGAAGATCTTTTTAAAATCAATCTATTAACGCCAAGGGGACGGTCTGTCTATTTGGTGGCACATGCCTAGTGTCACCATGACACATGAATGTTAACTAACCATCTTAAGTATTATTATTACAGAAGAGAGAAATAGATTATGCACTTAAGAAAATCAGAAATAGATAAAAGCTTGTAAGAAAGAGTAATAGATGATGGTAAAGAATCTGCTTCCAAAGTTATACAGATTAAAAGCGTGGATTCTTAGTGAGTTCAATGAATTTTATAAAATAAGCTTCGGGACTTTGAAATTCGTTCTTATAAAGGTTGAGAATTATTTTTTCCTTTAAAAGTACATTAAAAATTGAGTTTTCGATAATGTAAATTATTTATCATTGAAAGAATAAGTAGAAGGGACAATTGAAATGAAAATCAACAAACACTTTAAAGATCAGTATCAAAATTTATTTGCAACCTTCTGGAGCAGCTTCAGCCGGAATACATGCAATTAAAGCAGGTGCAACTGCTCTAAAAGTAGTAAAGGCAGTGGACAAAGGGAACGACATAATCAAATCTGCTAATAAAGCATATAAATTTGTTAGTAAAATAAGTGATATTAAAAAAGCAACAGGTTCATAAGAAATCGTATTTAAAAGCGGTAAAAATTATGTGGGCAAAGGAGGATTTAAACGTGCGATTAAATCCGCCGCAAGTAAGTCAGCAGAGCATAATGATGATATTGTTTCTTTGACATGGAAAAAAGCTTCAAATTCAAAGAATGCATTTATAGATGAGTATATGATGCAAAAGAAAAGAGGAGTATTAAGTATGGATCGTAATGCTGAGACATACAATAGGATTTGGAGTCCTGGAAAAAATATTTATTGGGGTGATAAGATGAATAATTATGATTTAAAAGATGGATTCGTTTTTGGTTCAATTTCATATCCTTACAACGTATATGATGCAATTATCATCAAACAAAATGGGCGTTCAACATGTGAATCTCCACAATATAATGTGCCAACCAAAAGCATTGATGAGTATATTGATTATATAAATTTACATAACGTTCAAAAAGCAACTATTATTCTTGATGACATTTCTTTTTTAGATCAAGTCAAAAGTTTAAAATATTTAAACATAATACCTTCTTATGAATCTCCATTGGAATTTGATTTTTCACCTTTGTATAGAACAGAAGAAGTTAAGGGATTATCATGTAGAAATCAATATGGCTATAAGGATCAACATACTAGTTTTATTGATCTTATGCAAATAAAAGGTATTGAATGTTTAGGTATAAGCATTAATAAAAGAACTTTAAATTACAATAAATTGCAAGGTCTAAAGTCGCTTCTTATTTCTAATTACAAAAATATAGACTTATCGGATTTGATATGCTCTACACAATTAGATACTATTAGTTTTATACAATGTGGAATTCATTCATTGAATGGGATACAAAAATCAAATAAGTTACAATGTCTGTATTTAGATTATAACCGTTCATTGAATGATATATCTGCATTAGTACACGCAAAAGAAACGTTAAAACTACTTCGTATTGATAGTTGTAGTAAAATTGAAGATTTCTCAGTTCTTGGTGATTTAGAGAATTTAGAGCTTCTTGAATTAAATGGAAATAATGTATTGCCTGACCTTGATTTTCTTAAAACAATGAAAAATCTCCAAACCTTTGTTTTTAATGTAAATGTGTTAAATGGTGACTTGAACAATTGTAAAACATTATCTTATGTTTATTCAGGAACCGATAGAAAACATTATAATTTAAAGAACAAAGATTTACCCAAAGGCAAATATACTCGTGGAAACGAGTCAATAGAAGAATGGCGAAGGTTAGAATAATAGAAAATTAGTATTACAAATTATGTTGAAGTGCCGATATATTTTAGGAGAGCCATTTTATGATATCATATGCGCAGAAGAGGGCAATTTTATGCAAAATAACAACATTAAATATTATCACTATAGATTTCATGATGTTTTATTACTGTTGAGCCAATCCAAAAAAGAGGTATTACGAATTGAAATGGCAGTAAGTAGTGATAGGGCGCGTGAAACATAATTATAGAAGGCAGTTTGTAACTTTATAAAAAACTTACCGCCGAAATCGTGTTCGGTACCGAAACGGCGGAACGGCAGTAAGTTAAATATGTATCAACAATGTCGTGTGATTTTAGAGCAGATATGCCAACAACAATTTAAGGATCATGTTGTATTAAATCCAACTCCGATGCTGTTAAAACTTAACAAGACTCGAAGTTGGATCCTTATATTTTTAAGTAAGTGACAGACATCAGACATTTAATAGTCATAACGGTCTGTTTTACTTGTCCGCTAAGTCTGTCCATCGGATTTAGAACAACGTTCGGGCCGAATCCTTAGGCAGGGGTATTGTTTTTAGACCGGTTAATGTTCGTTTAATGTTTGGTGTATCTTTGGTTTATGTTTTTTTATTACTTCTATATTCAAAATATTATTTAATGATATAATGAATTATGAAATGTAAATATTAGTTTATATTTTATTATTATACTGTTTTACCGAAATTATAGGAGGATTTTATGAAGAAGAATGTACCTTTTTACGATGTAAGAGATATCAAGGATTTAAAGGATATGCTATCACAAAGTGTTTCAATTTATGGGGATAAAACATTGTTTCTTATTAAGGAAATAAAAGGTGAGCCTTACAAAGCAATTTCTTTCAAAAAATATGGTGAAGACGTTGATTCAATGGGTACCGCACTTATGTCGTTACAGGTTGAGGAACTTCGTGTTGCGATTATCGGTGAAACCAGATATGAGTGGTATATTTCCTATCTCGCAACCGTTAATGGGTCTGGAATTGTTGTCCCTCTTGATAAAGAACTTCCGACATCAGAAATTGCTAACCTTATAAACAGGGCGCATTGTAATGTAATTATTTTTGCAAGTTCAAAACAAAAGGACATTGATTCAATTAGAGATTTGTGCCCAGATCTAAAATATTTTATTGGTATGGATTCAGAGCAAGATGCGCCAGAGACTTTATCCTTCGCGAATTTAATGAATCGTGGGGCGGATATGGTGAAAAGCGGTAACAAATCATTTATTGATTTTGTTATTGATCCGAATATTATGAAAATTATCCTTTTTACATCTGGTACGACATCAGATTCAAAAGCTGTAATGCTATCACATTACAATATAGCATTTAATCTTATGGAAATGTGCAAGATGTTATATATTGGGCCTGAAAATATATTCTTGTCTGTATTGCCGCTTCACCACACATATGAATGCACTTGCGGGTTCCTTTGCCAGCTTTATAGAGGATCTACAATTGCTCAGTGTGAAGGGTTGCGCTATATTGTTAAAAATATGCAGGAGTCAAAAGTTACGACTATGAACGTTGTCCCATTAATGATTGAGTCTTTTTATAAGAAAATTTTCTCGAAAGAAAATGAGTCGAAATTAAGAAAGGCAATTGCAATTAGTAATGCGTTAAGAAAAGTTGGAATTGATATACGTATGAAATTGTTTGCCAAAGTACACGAAAGTTTCGGAGGACATCTTAAATTGTTGATATCTGGTGGTGCTCCAATCGATCCGAAAATCATGCAATCAATGCAAGATATTGGTATACATGCTGTGCAGGGATACGGACTTACTGAATGTGCTCCTATTTTGGCAGTAAATCGTGATGTTTTTTATAAAAACGCTGCTGCTGGAATGATATTGCCGGGGGTCGATGTTAAAATAATTGATGTTGACGAAAATGGTAATGGCGAAATTATCGGTAAAGGTCCTAATATAATGCTTGGATATTACGAAAATGAAGAAGCAACAAAGGAAGCAATTGTTGACGGATATTTTCATACAGGGGATATTGGGTACATCGATGAAGATAAATTTGTGTTCATTACTGGACGTAAGAAAAATGTTATTATTACTAAAAACGGCAAAAATGTTTTTCCTGAGGAAATTGAAACTCTCCTATTGAGACAACCGTATATCAAGGAAGCTCTTGTTTATGGTAAGTCTGAAGATGACGGCGATACAAGCGTTTCTGCTGAGATATTTCCTGATTTTGATCTCTTGAAAGAAACCCTTAAGGACGATTATTCAGATGAGAAAGTAAATCAATTAGTTGGCGAGCAGGTCAAAATCGTAAATCGGATGTTGACAACATATAAGAGTATCCGCTATTTTCATGTTAAAGACAGCGAGTTTGAGAAAACTACAACTAAGAAAATTAAACGAGCGGCATTTATTCCAGTGAATCAGAATAAATAGAAATATTTGGTTCAATGCTTACCCGCTTTCTTTTCTTTTTTTATAATGTAATAAATAGATTAGTAATAAATTATTATAAAACGCAGCCAAAAAGCAACATATCGTGCCAGATATCGTTAATGAACAAGGCTTCACTGAGAACACCTTCTTTTTTGAAATCAAGTGAAGAGAGCACATTTTGACTTCTGATGTTGCTAGTATGACATTGTGCAACGACTCGGTGAAGATTAAGTCCACTTCGAATAAAACATAAAACAAGTGAAATCGCCTCATGCATATAACCCCTGCCTTCTAATAATGAGTCAATGGTAAATCCAATTTCACAAGATTCACGAGGGGTAGATTCGATGTTAAAAATCCTTATATGCCCAACAACCTTTTCGGGCCTATCTGGAAGACAAATGTAAAAATCCAAGGCGCGTTCTTTTCGAAGGGTTGAATTTCTAAATCTATATTTTTTATCCCAATATGAATAATCAAAATAATCTTGTGACAATTTGGGATTAAATCGTGATATTCTCTCTTTATTTCTATCATAAAAAGAAATAATTTCGTCGATAAGATCAACGGATAATAACCGCAAAATTACTTTTTCGCCATTTAGTGTAAACATAGCATAAACCTCATAATTTTATTTTAATAATTCCCTGCGAGATAAAGAAACAGCAGGGTATAAGAAACAGCTGATAACAAAGGGATTCCAATTAGAAAGGACCAATGTTTCGTTTTGTGTCTGAATAAAAACATAGAAATATATTCACCAAGTCCTGCTCCTAAGATGGTGAAAATGAAAAACTCTCTTTCTGGTATTCTCCATTTTCCTTCGATTGATTTTCTCTTATCAACTAGTACAAGAAAAAACCCAGCCAGGTTAATGATTAGAAAATAAACAAAAATTATTGATTCCTTAATCATGTGGCCTCCTTGTTTTAATATTATTCCAGCAGTTATTTTTTTCTCTGTAAGGCACTAATTATTTTAATATAATCGATATTAACATACTACTAATTATACTAGATTCTTAGGCTTTTATTTTAAAAATATTTAACTATTTCAATTAAATGTAAATTTCTAGAGTTCTTGAAATGTGTCTTAGTTTGCCATTTGGGGTGGTTCCTTTTTAAAATTCAAGGACTCAATTGCATCATCTACCGAATGGAACAAGTTGTGTTCGCCGATTAAGTGAATAAATTCTGTTTTTTCAAAAAGTATTCGAATATCTTCTTTAGTATCTGTGAGAAGCAATTTAATATTATAAAGGCTACAGAACTCAGCAATGGAAAATAGAGCATTAATTCCGGTCGCATCCATGTGATAAGAATTTTCTAGCGATAGAATAATAACTTTAGCATCCTTGCAATTTATTTTAACATATTCGACAAAATTTTCTGAAGCTGCAAAGAAAAATGGTCCACTAACTGACAGAACTTTAAGAGTTTTTGTACTTTTTTCTTTATCAGGGACAAGTTTAGAGGAGTTTGCCATCGATACCATGAATAATACAACAGCAAGTAGCATGCCAATTTCAATTGCAACAACAAGATCTATGATAACAGTCAATAAAAAAGTAATTACAAGAACGATAATATCTGTGTAATGAGTTTTTAACAGAGCTTTAAAAACGCGCCATTCACTCATGTTATATGCCACAATGATAAGAATTGCGGAGAGAGTAGTCATTGGTATAAGTTTAGCATATGGCATTAGAACAAGCATTATCAATAGAACAGTTATAGCGTGAACAATACCAGCAACTGGAGTTCTTCCTCCATTTTTGACATTGGCTGCTGACCTTGCAAGTGCACCAGTAGCAGGAATTCCGCCAAAAAGAACTGATCCGATGTTTGCAATGCCCTGAGCAATAAGTTCAGTATTCGAATGATGTTTATCTATAACCAATTTATCTGTAACAACTGCTGACATCAAAGACTCAATTCCAGCTAGAATAGCTATTGTGAATGCAGGCCCTATTAGATCTGGAAACATTGAAAAATCTAAAACAGGTACAGTAAAATGAGGAAGGGAAGCAGTTAAAGTAGGGAAGCGACTTCCAATTGTCTGTACAGGCATTTTCATAAACAAAGCAAGTGGAGTTGTGACAAGAATTGCTATAAGTGGTCCTGGTATTCTCTTGTTAATCTTAGGCCAAAAAATTATGATTGCAAGAGCAAGCATGCCAATTCCAAAACTATAAAAGTTAATATTTCTAATATTTTCGAAGATTGCACGCATTTTTTCGATAAATTCTGATGGAACTTTCTTGATGCCAAGCCCAAGAAAATCATTTAGTTGCTGTGATAAGATAACCACTGCTATTCCGCTTGTAAATCCTGTAGTTATTGTACATGGAATAAATCTGATGATAGTGCCGAAACGTAAAATCCCCATGACAATAAGTATTATACCAGCCATTATTGTTGCCATAACTAGACCTTGGTAACCGAATTTCATTACTATTCCATAAATAATAACTACAAATGCACCAGTAGGTCCTCCGATTTGAACTCTGCTGCCTCCAAAAAATGAAATCAGAAAACCACCAATGATTGCAGTAACTAGACCCTGCTCCGGGGAAACTCCTGATGAGATAGCAAGTGCAATTGATAGTGGTATAGCTATGATACCGACAATAACACCTGCAATAACATCATTAGTAAGCTGTTCAGTACTATAATCTTTCATTGTTTCAAAGATTTTTGGTTTAAACATAATTCCTCCTAAGAATTACTGTATATCTAAAAAATTAATATTTAAAACTAAGAAAAGCTAATAAATTTACTTATAATATACATGCACTACTAAATCTACTCCGAATAGTACCTCGTGTAAATAGAAAAAAATACCAGAAATTGATGAAAAAATCAAAAATTCATGTGCATTCGTGATACTTTGTGATAGAATGACGTTATATTCGAAATAATGGGGGAAAATTTATGACTAATTCTGGGACAGACTTACAATCATTGATAAAAACACTCGCAGATATTATGCCTTTTTTAATACCTATATTATTAATTCAGCTTGCATTAATGGTTTTGCATTAGTAAAACTGTTGAAATCTGAATCAACACATAAGTATTTACCTAAATGGCATGGGTGCTTATAATCTTTTTGTTAATATAATAGGCCCAATTGTTTATCTAATAATTGGTAAAAACGAGGAATAGAATCTGAATTTATGCGGATTCTGCAAAAATTATTGGTCTTTGACGGCAACGAAATTTTATACAAGGAGGATGATTTATCCATTGCATTTTGTGATAAATAAATCATGGATGAAAATGAAAAATGGCATAAATATTTTTAAAATATGTAGAAAGGAGAAGATGGCAATTTCATTATCAAATAAACTTGTCTCGTGTTTTCTTTCTATTATATTCGTTTTTGCTTTTATATCTATTAAACCAGCATTAAAGGTAAATGCAATAGTTCCGGTTCCGGTTTTTTCAAACCCAGCAACTGTTGAAGAAGATATAGAGAATGAACTCCAAACTGCAATAGATAGTATGCGACAACCAGTTTCAACGGATATTTCATGGTTTTTTCCACCGCCTAAGCTAGATGAACCAAAGGTAGCGCCAATTAATGTATCAACGCTTTTTATTATAGACGGAATAGAAATATCAAAAAAATTCCTAAAAACAGACAGAAATGGGAATTTCATTATGCCTCTTGATGATAAAGATGGAGTTTTAGCGTCAATATTAGATCATACATTTATGGATATGAATGACAACATAAATATAGACAAAAATAGTGATTTTAATCCATACAATCGTTTAGCTATAGCTGGTTACAGTATTACAATGAATATGTCATACTCGACCTCGACAATTAATAATACTGTAATTAGTATGAAATTATTGATTGGCTTCTCATTCACCTGGCATGATGGTCCAAATGCCCTTGCAGGAAGAAACGCAGTTATTGCTCATGCAAACAATTTTCTTAATTCGTCAGCTTATACATCTAAGACAACTGCCTATGCTAAATTAAAAGCAATTAATCAATATGTTTGCAGCACATTCCAATATGATTATCGGGTATTTGTACTTGCCGAATTAAACCAGACTATTTATACAGCATATAAAATGATAACAGACAATGGTGGCATTGGCGGTTATCCTAGAGGTGTTTGTCAAGCATATGCAATGTATGGGTATATTATTCTTAAAGAGGCGGGATTTGAAGCAATAACAATTGACGGACATGCTCCACGCCCACCAATTTCAACCCCAGAAAATAATCCTCATGCCTGGAATATGGTAAAAGTTGGGTCAAACTGGTATCACATTGATTTTACATGGAATGATCCCGTAACTGGAGGAAATCCCGCTCCTTATACAACCAGGCAAAATGGTGCAGGTTCAGTTTCAGAAAATTATCTGTTAAGATCTGATACGGAAATAGGTGTAAATCATACTTGGAGTAAAATTCAGGACGAATTTACATACCCAATTGCATCAGCCAAGTGGACTGGTACACCTACAATTATTAATATTACTCAGCCGCCTGCACCAACATTGAAACCTACAGCTATCCCAACCAAAATCATTGTGCCAACTCCTACCAAGAAACCGACAGGAACAGATACTCAAAGTGCTTCTGTGTCAGAATTAAATTCATCTTCATCAGAATTATCTTCTTCGCCTTCATCTCCTTCACCGTATTCATCAGCGTCTGAGCAAACTAATAACACACCTAAAGAAAGTATGCAGACGGCAACTATTACTATAAATCCTACCAAACCCGTAGTTACACCAGGAAAACAAACTGATTCCGACGTGTTATCACAGGATAAACCAGTCAATATTTCGGGTGTGCTTTCAGATGAGAACAGCAATCCAATTCCGAACACAAAGATTGAGCTTTACAATACCTCAATGACAACAACAACTGATTCAAAAGGGTTTTATCAATTCAAAAACGTTATGATTGGAAGCTATAAGATTTATTTATTAGATAAAGATGGTAAAGTGAAAGCTGAACTCCCAATTGTTATTTCATATGGAGATAATACAGATCTTACTAGTGATGCTGTAACCGTCAAATGGAGTTCACTGGTTATGGATTTAACATTGAAGGGAAATGTTTTGACAATTCGTTCAGTTTCTTCATCTTTTCTACAGTTTACGAATGAAAGACTTCTCATAATTTTACTTGTATCGGCTATCATAATAATACTTCTATTGATAATTTTTCTCAAAGCAAAGAAAAGAAAAGTCTACTAACCAGCTTTTATGAAAATAGACTTAAAGATAAAGACTTTAAGTCAATGTCTTTATAAGTAATAACCTTAAAAGTACCAGCTTAAAAGATAATAAATTCATACATTAACAATCTTTAAAATAACGAATTTAAACATTAATGACTTTAAAATTAACAACTATAAAAGTTTTCGTATTTAAAGGATAACGACTTTAAAAAGTTGTCGAATTTAAAGGTAAATTGTTGTATTAAATGGCAAGCAACAATATTTAATTGGATTACCCGGTTAATTTATAACAATTTTGTTAGCTCAACAATTGCTTCTTTGTAAATTTTCTGACAAAGAAAGAAATCATCGATTTTCATGTATTCGCCGGATTGATGTGCAACATCATCTTCTTTTAGAAAATTTGGACCAAATGCTACGACGTTTTTCATCGAGCGGGCATATGTACCTCCACCGATTGCAATCGGTTGCGATTTTGTGTTTGTAATTTTCTCATAAACTTTCAGGAGCGTTTGAACAAAAAGGCTGTTTTTGTCAACGTGAAGTGGTATGTTTCCACTTGCATCAGATATTTTAAGATTATATAAAGCACATTTGGTGTTGATTTTATCAATTATATCACTTTCACTAGCGGTTACCGGGTAGCGAATGTCGATGGTTAAAGAGACAGTTTCGGTGTTTAAATCTAATAATCCTGCATTAAGTGTTAACGCGCCGGATTCTTCGTCGGTATAATCAATACCAAATTTAGAACCATCAGTTGTCATGCCGATTGATGAGTTATAAAAATCTACAAAAGCATCCTTTAAATTATTTGTTTTAAGAATGATTTCGATGTATTCCATTGCTTTTGAGATTGCGTTTTCACCGAATTCAGGCATGCTTGCATGACCAGGTTTCCCCGAAATTATTTCATCTTTGATTAAGCGTGAAAGAATGGAGTCCTTATCGTCGTTTTTTTGTGATTTATTAAAATCTTGCCAGACAAGTTTACAAGTAGCAGGTACCATATTTGCACGTTCTCCACCTTTTGCACTAATAAGAAAAAAGTCATTAGCCAATGATAGAGAAGAGGAGGAAGACGGAGAAGAAAGAGAAGTAGAAGAAGAAATAGACGAAGATGGCGAATTGATATTTGAAATTGATGACCTGAAATTCGACAAAGTGTTAATTGAATCAGAAAATTTAATCTCGTTGCGATTTGCTTCAATAGTTATATGAAGAATACCTTTTTCGGCAAAAATTACAGGGAATTTCGCGTCAGGAGTGAATCCATAATCAGGCAGTGCTTGAGATTTTTTGTAATGGACCATACACTGACTACCACTTTCTTCATCGAGTCCAAGGATAAGACGAATCCTGCATGGAGGGACAAACCCTAAATCTTTAAGTTCTTTCATAGCATATAAAACAGCTACAGCAGGTCCCTTATCATCATTTGTGCCACGTCCGTAAATCTTACCATTTTCAACAACTGGAGTAAAAGGATCAAAATCCCATCCTTCGCCGGCAGGTACTACATCGAGATGACATAAAGCTGCAATTTCTTTTTCGCCTTCACCAAATTCAACAAAACCTGCATAACCATCGAGATTTACTGCCTTAAATCCCATTTTCTCTGCTGTGTTAAGAACATATTCAAGGGATTCAAGGGTATATCGACCAAATGGCGCACTGCTATAATTTTCACCTTTTACGCTAGGTATTGAAATTAGTTCACAAAGCGTTTTTATCATTGATTTCTGCTCATTTGTGTAAGATTCATTTTCGATATTCATTTATACACATTCCTTTTTCTTGATATAAATAATTCACCCCTTAGAAGAGATGAATTATACTGCTTGTTTATTACTATTCTATTTTGATTTAACGGATTTGTTGAATTATTTGAAATTATTGGTTATCCGTAGAATCACTATTAGGTGTTTGATCATCATTGTTTTCGCTGTCATTTTCGGTATCAATAACATTTTTGTCAATGCTATCATTTTCGTTGTCATTGACAGTATCTTGATTGTTATGTTGGGTTTTAGCAATTGTAGAGCGCTTATTCCGTGCAATAAAATCATTCTTTGCTTTTGCTGATGAAACTGAGTTATCAAAAAATGGAAGAACTGCGATAAGAGTAAATACTATACCTATTAAAGCACCTAGTAGAATATTGATATAGAAATTCGATTTTGAAAGGTTAGTTATATAGTTTGAAAATGTTAATGTTACTGATGGTTCTTTAATTATTAAAATTGCTAGTGATACAAATTGAATAACAATAACTGTAACAATTGAAACGATTCCAACTATCCAGCGGCCTTTTGTTTCCATTTTAGATTTAGATAGGCGATATCCGATTATAGCAAAGTAAGATACAAGGTAAGCACAAACACAAGTAAGCAGAGATTGAGTAAAATTGAAAATCAGTGAGTTTTCGGTTATTTTTGAAAGTAAATCTTTAATTAAATCCATTACAAATGGTAATATTAACCAAGGAATAGATCCTAGAATCGCTCCACCGATTGTAAAAAGAAATTTCTTTATTGGTTTTACTTTTAAATTCTGCATATCTTCGTCATCATTTATATTTGCAAGTGCTTCATGATCTACAGAATCGTCTGATTCATCGGAAGCATCTGAAGAATCTGAAGAATCTGAAAAATTTGAAGAATTTGAAGAATCGGAAGAATCGGAAGAATCGGAAATCTCTTCTAAAACCAAATCTTCATGTTTTTTTTCACAGTCGTCATGCATATAACAATATAAATCATAAATGAAACTTTCATTTTCAGCTCCTGTTTTTCCGCATTCCTGACAACGACCAACTGGTTCAATAAATAATTCCTGCATTGTTCCAACAAGAAGTGCAAGAATGAATTCTATATCATCTGTTTTAAGTTGCATTGATTCTTTGATTCTGATACAAAGAAAATCATCTGAAATTGCATACTCTAAAAGTTTCATTGTCTCTTTGTTCTTTTCGAGTGTCACAAACAATTCTTCTTTTTGTTCATCAGTTATTCCTGGGACAGGAGTTATAAATGTTTTTTGACCCTTGCCATCCAGCCCGGAAAACAAGAAGCCCTGCTCTTCGCCGTAAATATATTCTCCACTTATCAACCATTCATTTTTCTGCGCGAAATCTTTAAGTTTCTTTGATACAAAATTCTCTGAATACATGAAGCCACCTCACTAATTTATTTTGTTTTTGACAATCGATAATAAAGTAATGTAATACCAAAACTAGAAGTCTGAGAAATTATCTAGGTTCTCTTGGCACAACAATATATATTATACATAATATTCGAACAAATGCAAAATTTTATTCTATTTCTTCTAAAACAATTTTGTGGTCAACCAAAGCCATCTCAACAATTTTAGCTTTAACGATCTTTGATTCATAAAAAATGTTTTCCAGAAAGATATCATTACCCGTTGGTATAATTTTGTCGACAGATTCAAGTAATAATTTTTTTTCTCCATTTTTACTAATAATGTATACATTTGATTCACACATTTTTCTTTTCCTCCATATATTTTCTGAAAATTAATATTGCATCATCTATATAATGCGG
This sequence comes from Saccharofermentanales bacterium, assembly GCA_038326615.1. Taxonomy (GTDB): domain Bacteria; phylum Bacillota; class Clostridia; order Saccharofermentanales; family UBA5734; genus JBBQKF01. The sequence continues at coordinate 13,086 of JBBQKF010000038.1, forward strand.
TAATGGTTCGTTTCTTATTCCCGCGATTTGAATATTATATTTGTTAAGTGGAATAAGAATTTTTAGAGCACGGCTTTCTGCAATTGCTTCTGCCATTTTCGGGGAGAGTTCACCATACATCGAATTTGCTGCAATAATTCCGATTGAGCCCATAACTACATCGAATGATGGAACACTGAAAACAATTGCATTTTCCCCCGAAGCTCCTTCGTTTGCACCAACTTTCATCATTGCAGAAGTTGCAAGTGCATTTGTTCCAAAAGCAACAATATGTAATTCATTTCCGAAAGCCTGACGGATTTTCTCAATCAATGCCTTCCCGATTCCGCCTCCCTGACCGTCAACAACTGCGATTTTCATCATATACCACCTCGAATTATTTTTAAAAATCTTCATTAAATGGAGTATAACACCAAGAGAACAGGATTTCAATTATTTTTGTGTTGAAATGTATTATAAATACTAAGGGTATATTCCATGTACCGATTGGCAACAACGAATTATTGCGAAAAACAGCCATCATTACTTATTATATTTATGTATTGCAAAGCACTATCAATTGATAAACCAGTAAAATGAATTTAAAGAAATTATACTATCTATTCGCGCAAATATTTTATAAAAATCATAAAAATATTATATATTCAATGTATAAATTAGGTTACATTTTAGTAGAATAAACCATTAAATTGCATAAAGCGGTTTTAATGGGTTTTTTAGGGTGAAAAACAAACAAAATGTCGGTTAAAGGAAAATTATTATTAAAAGGAGATTTTATTATGTCAAGAGGAACAATTGTTGATGCAGTTAAGAGCGGAAGAGTATTAATTTCAGACGGAGCATGGGGAACATTTTTACACAAAAAGGGACTTAAGCCTGGCGAATGCCCTGAACTTTGGTGTATTGACAGATTTGACGATGTAAAGTCAATTGCACAAAGTTATATTGACGCAGGTGCGGATATGGTTGAAGCAAATAGCTTTGGCGGGTCGTCCTTTAAGCTTCAACATTTTGGTCTTGCAAATAGAGCAGCTGAAATAAATGAAGCAGCAGCTAAGGCTTCACGTGCTGCATGTGGTGAAAACAACTGGGTTATTGCTTCGATCGGGCCAACAGGCCTTATGTTAATAACTGAAGAAGTTACAGAAGAAGAATTATATGATGCATTTAAAGTTCAGGCAGTTGCACTCGAAAAAGGTGGGGCTGATGCAATATGTATCGAAACAATGAGTGATATCGAAGAAGCATGTATTGCAATTAAGGCAGTTAAAGAAAATACAAAATGTGAAGCAATCTGCACATTTACATTCGAAAAGACAGTTCGAGACGATTATAGAACAATGATGGGAGTTTCTCCAGTTGATGCAGCTAAAGCTGCAATTGAAGCAGGAGCAGATGTTATTGGTGCAAACTGTGGAAATGGTATGGAACGTATGATTGAAATCGTTACAGAAATGCGTGCCGCAGCGCCCACAACACCAATTCTTATACACGCTAATGCAGGCCTTCCAGTAAATGTTAACGGTTCAGACATTTTCCCAGAAACTCCTGCTGATATGGCTAAATATGTAAAGGAAATAATTGATGCTGGAGCAAATATTATCGGCGGATGCTGCGGAACAACACCTGACCACATTAAAGCAATGAAAGAAGCAGCTTTATAATTGATGAAATATTATTAAATAACTGGCTAAATTATTTAATTATTTGATTATTTATGACAAGTATCTTGACAAACACGGACTCAAACCTATATGATTTCTTATTGGATTTGAACAAATAAAATGTTAAAATCAATACTATAAAATAAAATAGAGGAAATACAATTATTAAGATGGAGGACTATTAAATTATGAAAACAAAGTTTCTTGGAACAGCAATCGGCAGTATGCCTTTTGACGATGCAGATTATGCAGCAGGTATTTCTTTGAAATATCTTTCAAATGCGCCAATCTGGCCGCAACTACCTAAGTTGGGACTTAAAGAACAAATGGAAATCCAATATAGCGAAGGAATTCCAATGGGCGTTTTAGATTTTGATAAGAGCAGAATGTATTTTGATACAGCATCAGATTATTCTGAAAAGTTTGCTGATTTCTACGAAAACTATATGACTGCAATGGATCCAGATGACGGAAACGGTGATTGTTCATCTATGGCAATAAGCGAAGATTTTTCTAAAGGACTTTATGCATTGGAGAGAGCTTTGAAACAAAAAGAAGGAAAACTTCCTTTTGTTAAAGTTCAGACAACAGGTCCTTGTAGTTTTGCACTTACTCTTGTTGACGAAAACAAAAGAGCAATTTACTATAATGACGAATTCCGTGATGTTATAGTCAAGAGCCTTGCAATGAAATGTCGCTGGCAGATTCAGAAATTTCAGCCATATGCACAAACAGTTATATGTTTCATAGATGAGCCAATATTATCAGCATTCGGAAGTTCAACATACGTTTCCGTTAACCGTGAAGATGTTGTTGCAATGCTTACAGAAACAATTGATGCAGTTCATGCAGACAATGCTCTTGCAGGAATTCACTGCTGTGGGAACACAGAGTGGAGTATTCTTATAGATGCAGGCGTTGACATCGTAAACTTTGACGCATTTGGATACGGAGATACAATTGCTATGTACCCAGAACATGTAAAGAAACACCTCGATAGAGGCGGAATGCTTGCATGGGGTGTAGTTCCTACATCGAAAATTGTTCGTGACCAAACCGTAGAATCTCTTGAAGCACAGCTCGAAATGGTTATGGATAATCTTGCATCAAAAGGAATAAGCAAAGAGTTAATTGTTGAACAGGCGATAATCACACCTTCTTGTGGAACTGGTTCACTTGATTCTGAAGATGCACTCATCGTTTTTGGACTTGTTGACGAATTGTCAAAAAGAATGAAAGCAAAATACGGATTTTAATTTTTAAAATTTCTAGATTTTTACTTAATATCCAGGCGAAGGTTTCTTCGTCTGGATATTTAAAAGTAACAAAGTATGAGCATTTTAATACAAAAATTGTTTAGTTTTTAATATATAAATAGTCGATTTGAATATATTATTATTATTGGGAATAAGAAAGCAGATTATAAAAAAATGCATATTATGAAATATATTCGTAAAATCAAGAGAGGAGACTCCATATGAAGATTGCAATTTCAGGTAAAGGTGGCGTCGGTAAATCAACATTTGCAGCGGCACTTGCATTATCAATAGCTAAGCGCGGCGGAAAAGTTCTTGCACTTGATGCAGATCCGGACGCAAACCTTGCAGCAGCTCTTGGGATTTCACACGAACAACAAGAGAAGATTATTCCAATATCAAGACAAATTGAGCTTATTGAAGAAAGAACCGGCGTAAAAGTTGATCAATACGGTAAAGTGTTTAAGCTTAATCCAGAAGTTTCAGATATTGCTGACCAGTTTGCATTTACTCATAATGGCGTATCATTACTTGTTCTTGGTGCAATCAAGAATGGTGGCGGTGGGTGCGCATGTCCCGAAAGTACTTTTATTAGAGCACTTGTAACCGATCTTGTTTTGTTTAAGAATGAAACACTAATCATGGATATGGAAGCTGGAATTGAACATTTAGGAAGAGCAACTGCTAAGGGTGTTGATGTAATGATTGTTGTTGTGGAACCTGGACAGCGTTCGATTGATTGTGCAACTACAGTTATTCGCATGGCAAGTGAAATCGGAATCAAGAAAATGGTTTTTGTTCTCAATAAAGTAACTAGCAAGGAAGATGAGGATTTTATTAGAGAATCACTACCCGGTCAGGATATAATTGCTGTTATCCCATATTCTAAATCAATAAGGAATGCAGATCGTGACGGAGTATCTGTCCTTGATGTATTAGATGAGGATGTTGCTAAGATTTTTAATGATGTCATCACGAAAATTATTGATGGCACGGAGGCATAAATGAGTTTTTTAATAGCAATCACAGGTAAAGGCGGAGTAGGTAAAACTACTATATCAAGCCTTCTCGTAAAACAACTTATAGCAAATGGTAAATCACCAGTTCTTGCTATTGATGCAGATCCAAATAGTTGCCTTGATGCAGCTCTTGGCGTTAAAGTTAGTAAAACTGTAGGAACTGCAAGAGAAGAAGTTAAAATTGAAACACAAAACGGCTTAGGAAGTGGTATATCAAAACAACAGTTATTGCAGGTTAAAATAGCCGAAAGTATGATTGAATCCGAAGGATTTGATCTTATAGCTATGGGAAGACCTGAAGGTGCTGGATGTTACTGCTTTGCAAACAACGTTTTGAAATCTGTTATCGCTCAAATATCAGGGCAATACCCATATGTAGTGCTTGACAATGAAGCAGGTCTTGAGAATCTATCCAGAAGAATTGTTCAGAAAGTAAATCTTCTCGTTTTGGTTTCTGATGCATCTAATTCAGGTTTAGAAACATTATCACGTTTATATTCTCTAGCAAACGAGATGGACATTCAATATGATAAGTTGCTTTTAATAATTAATCGTATGAGAAGTGATAATCTACCTACAAAAATGGAAGAAATCAGAGCATTTACAAAGGCTGATGACGTAATAGGAATTCCTGATAATCTAGAAGTAGCATCATATGCCGAAATGAACAGAAGCTTTTTAGAATTGCCTGATGAAAACATCGTGTTAAAGCGAATTGACGATTTTATCAAAAAGTTGTAAGGTCATTTCTGATTCATATAATAAGTATTTTATGAAGTTTACCTTCATTTAAATAAAAGACACAAAGCACAAACACAAACACAAACACAAACACAAGCACAAACACAAACACAAGCACAAACACAAGCACAAACACAAACACAAACACAAACACAAACACCAAACACAAACACAAACACAAACACCAAACACCAAACACATACCACCAAACACCAAACACCAAACACCAAACACAATAACAAAAAACATTACAAAAGGACAATACACGAAAAAAGAGCCAGACACAAAAAAGAGCCAGACACAAAAAAGAGCCAGACACAAAACTGAACAAAATAACAAAACACAAAACACAAAACACAAAACACAAAACACAAAACTAATAAATTGTTTTTTAAAAACAAAAGGTGGAGGATTATGACAAAGAGTATTGAAGATTTCAAAGAAAGAGTAAGTGACAGTGCATCCGTTGAAATGCTAGTAAAAGCGCAGATTGACTGCGTCGAAACTTGTTTTGACCGTATGGATACACAAAAAAACCAATGTGGATTTGGCAAAAGCGGTATTTGCTGCAAAATTTGTCATATGGGTCCTTGTCGTATCACCAAAAATTCCCCTCGTGGTATTTGCGGTGCAGATGAAGACACAATCGTTGCAAGAAATTACTTAAGAGAAGTAGTTGGCGGAACTGCAGCTCACTCAGACCATGGACGTCACCTTGTTTTAAGACTTAAGAAAGTTGCACAAGGAAAAGGTAATGGTTATCAGATTAAAGACGAAAAAGCACTCCGCTATGCTGCAAAATTATACGAAATCGAAGAATTTGGTCGCACAAATGAAGAAGTTGCACTTGACCTCGCTAATCTTTTTCTAGAGGAATTTTCCTCACAGGAAGAACCCCTCAAGACCCTTAAACTTGCTCCATTAAAGAGACAGGCTGTTTGGGAGAGCAAAGATGTTGCACCTATGGGAATTGATCGCATGTGTGTTGAAGCAATGCATAGAACAACAATGGGCGTTGACCATGACTATAAGAACCTTTTGAAACACGCTTTCAGAACTTCACTTGCAGACGGATGGGGCGGTTCAAGAATGGCATCAATCGTTTCGGATATTCTTTTTGGATCACCTGTGCCAGTAAAGAGTACTGCAAATCTTGGTGTTCTTGGAAATAAAACAGTTAATATTATAATTCATGGGCATGAACCAGCATTGTCAGAAATGCTTACTGTTGCTGTTTCGGATCCTGAAATTAAAGAATACGCAAAGCAGGCTGGTGCTGATGGAATTACACTTGCAGGAATATGCTGTACAGCAAACGAAATTCTTATGCGTCACGGGGTTCCTGTTGCAGGCAATGTATTACAACAAGAACTTGCAATTGTTACAGGAGCTGTCGAAATGATGGTTATTGACGTACAATGCTGTATGCCAAGCCTTCCTGATGTTGCATCAAAATATCACACAGAAATTATTTCAACAGCTGAGATTGCAAAGACAGTCGGTGCACATGATATTGAATTTAATGAAGATTTTCCACTAGAATCAGCAAAATCAATTGTTAAACGTGCAATCGACAATTACAAAAACAGAGATCCACAGAAAGTTCAAATACCTTCAGCAAAAGAGCCTATGGTTGCAGGATTTAGTGTCAATGCAATTAAACATATGCTTGGTGGTAAATATAGAGCTTCTTTCAGACCTCTTAACGATGCTATTATCCAAAACAGAATCGTTGGTGTTGTTGGCATCGTTGGATGTAATAACCCTAAGAAAAAAGCTGATGATTATACAAATATTTTAACAAAAGAACTTATAAAGAGAAATGTCCTTGTTCTTAAAACAGGATGCGCAGCTATTGCATCAGGTAAAGCCGGAATGCTAAAGCCTGAAATCGGTCTTGAACAAGCAGGCGATGGTTTACGTGAAGTATGCGAAACTGTTGGTATGCCTCCAATTCTTCATATGGGAAGCTGTGTTGATAACTGTAGAATTCTTGAAGCAGCAACTGAAGTTGTATTTGAAGGTGGACTTGGCGATGACCTTGCAGGGCTTCCTGCTGTTGGTGTAGCACCAGAGTGGATGAGTGAAAAAGCTATTGCAATCGGATGCTACTTTGTTGCATCAGGCGTTGACGTTATTTTAGGACATCCTTTCTACACATCAGGTTCTCAGAAAGTATCAGATTACCTTTACGAAGGAGCAAAAGAAGATTTCGGCGCATCATTCCACTATATAGATGATCCTTATGTTGCAGCAGACCGCATATTAGAAATTCTTAATGCTGCACGTGAAAATCTTGGCATAAACAAGAAAGTCGAAAGAAAATTATTTGATATGAAAGACAGGAGGGAATCGGATGTCTAAGTTAATATGCAGTGGCGCTATTGATGGTGCAATAGATTTTGTAATTAAAGCCGAAAACATGGTTGCCAGTGCCATCAAAGAAAAAGGTGAATCCTGCCCCGTAGGATTTCCTGATACCAACTATTATCTTCCAGTAATTTATTCTTTTACAGGAAAGAAAATGAAAACTCTTGCTGATCTTAAAGAGATTTTAGTTGAAGCAAAAGAATTACTTCCAGCAAGACCTTTAGACAACGTATGGCTTCCATACCTTGGGAACGCCCTCGATGCTGGTATCGCAGCGCTTTTTGCCTGCGAAGTCATTGAAGCATGTAAATATATAATTGGGCCTAACCCAGTTGATGGAATATTCCTCGGTGCCGCAAATGACGTTATCATGCGTGAACGTGGAATTGAATTTGTTGATGGCACTGCTCCTGGATTTGCAGCTATTACAGGCGCTGCTCCAGATAATGCAACGGCAGTTAAAATCGCAAAAGAACTTCAACAAAAGAACTTATATGTTTTCATGGGTGGTTCAACTAACGGAAAGCAATTCGCAGAACAACTTGCAGAAGAAGGAGTTCAACTTGGTTGGGAAACAAGACTTGTTCCTTTCGGTAAAGACGTATCTTCATTAATATATGCTCTTGGTTTTGCAAATAGAGCAGCGCTTTCTTTTGGTGGAATTAAGCCAGGAGATTTTGAAGGCAATCTTAAATACAATAAGAGCAGAATATTTGCTTTTGTACTTGCTTTAGGCGAAGTTACTAATGATAAATATGCAGCAGCAGCCGGTGCTATAAGTTATGGATTCCCAGTTATCTCTGATACAGATATTCCTGAGATTCTTCCTACCGGCGTATGTACATATGAGCATGTTGTATCAAATGTTCCTTATGACCAGATGGTAGAAAGAGCACTTGAAGTACGTGGATGTAAAATCAAAATTGTTAATGTTCCGATTCCTGTTCCATATGGTCCAGCTTTTGAAGGCGAAAGAATAAGAAAGGAAAATACACATGCAGAATTCGGCGGAAACAAATCTCCTGCCTTTGAATTTGTTACAAGCGTTGAGCCTGATCAAATTACCGATGGAGAAATAATCATTATTGGAGAAGATATTGATCAGGTAAAACCTGGAACTGTATTGCCTCTTGGAATTTGGGTAGAAGTTGCTGGAAGAAAAATGCAATCAGACTTTGAACCAATTCTCGAAAGACAAATTCATCATATGGTAAACGGTGCAGAAGGTATATGGCACATGGGACAAAGAGATATTATCTGGACCCGTGTTTCTAAAGATGGTTTTGCAAAAGGATTACGGCTTAAGGATTACGGCGAAATTATTCATGCAAAATTCCTTGCTGATTACCCAGCCATCGTTGATAAAGTAAGAGTAACACTCATTACAGATAAAGAAGAAGTAGAAAGCAGACTTGTTGTTGCGAGAAAAGTTTATGATGAACGTAACAGACGTCTTGAAGCAATGACTGATGAATCGGTCGAAATTTTCTATTCATGTCTTTTGTGTCAGTCGTTTGCTCCAAACCATGTTTGTGTTATCACCCCAGAAAGACTTGGCCTTTGCGGAGCTTATAACTGGCTTGATGGTAAAGCAGCATACGAAATCGATGAAACAGGACCTAACCAACCAATTAAAAAAGGTGAATGCCTTGACGCCAAAAAAGGAATCTGGGAAGGTGTCAACGAATACGTATATCCAAATAGTCATAAAACAGTTAAAGCATTCAGTGCGTATTCAATAATGGATCGTCCAATGACAAGTTGCGGCTGTTTTGAAGCAATCGTTGCCTATGTTCCCGAATGTAACGGCGTAATGGTTGTTAACCGTGAATTTTTAGGGGATACACCGGTCGGAATGACCTTCTCAACGCTTGCAGGAAGTGTTGGAGGTGGACAACAGACTCCTGGATTTATAGGATGCGGTAAAGTTTTCCTTACATCAAAGAAATTCCTTGCTGCTGAAGGCGGATTTGGAAGACTTGTTTGGATGCCAAAAGAACTCAAAGACCAGCTTCGTGGAGATCTTGAGAAACGATTTAGCGAACAAGGTATTCCTGACTTCTTTGATATGATCGCAGATGAAACAACTGCAACGTCTGCAGATGATGTTAAATCTTTCATGGAGAAAATAAATCACCCAGCGCTATCACTTGACGATTTGGCAAATTATGTACAACAGGAAGATGATGCATCAGAAACGAAAGAAAAAGCTTCTCCAAAAGCTCAGGTTGTGACACAAGATGCATCTGCACAAGTTCCTGTTGCTGAAACAACAGTTACAGTACCAGCTGATTCTACAGTTATGTCAACAGCCGATTTTGAAGAAATTAAACGCAAACTTTCTGACGAAATAAGAGCATCAGTAACAGCTGAAGTTGTTACAAGCATTATCGATGTACTTTCACAGAAATTCTTAGGCGTTGCTGCATCCGTAGCACCGCAACAGAATGTACAGAAAGTTTATGAAACTGAAGTTGTTAAGCCTAAGTCAAGCGTTGTACACCCATCAGCAGTTCAAAGAATATCAGAAATCCGTTCGTTTGATGTTCATAAAGAAGCTAATGAAAACTCTGTATGGTCAGTAAAGCTTGGTAATACTAAAGCTGATGGCGGAACTCGTGGCAAGACATATTATGTCGGCGGATCTTCATGTATGCCATTCCATTTGTGGGAAGGCGAAGTGCCAAACAGACCACTTGTAGCTATGGAAGTTTTTGACAAAGTTGGTGAAAAATATCCTCAGACATTAAGAGATATTTATAAGGATGTAATTGATAATCCTGTCGAAATGGCAAAAGTATGTGTAGAAAAGTACAAAGCTGATCTTATCAGTGTACGTCTTGATGCAACTCACCCTGAGCGCGGAGACAGATCTGCTCAAGAAGCAGTAGACCTTGTAAAATCAATACTTAAAGCTGTTGATGTTCCTTTGATTATCACAGGACATAACCACTTTGACAAAAACAATGAAGTAATGAAAGCAATTGCAGCTGCATGCGAGGGTGAAAACCTTCTGTTCAACTGGGTTGAACAAGATAACTACAGAACAATTGCTGGTGCAGCTATTGCATACGGACACACAGTTGTTTCACAATCTCCAATCGACGTAAATATCGGTAAGCAGATGAATATTCTCCTTACAAATATGGATATGAAACCCGAAAAGATTATTATGGACCCGATGACCGGTGCGATTGGATATGGTATTGAATATACATATTCAGTAATGGAACGTATCCGTCTTACAGGACTTGGCGGCGACAAGATGCTTTGTGCTCCTATGATAGTGTCCCCGGGACTTGAGTGTGCTAAAATTAAAGAGTTCAAAGCTCCGGAAGCAAGTTTCCCTACATGGGGAGAACTTAGTAAACGTGCAGCAATGTGGGAATTGTCAACAGCAACAAGCTTGCTCTATGCAGGTGCTGACATTTTAATCATGTACCATCCTGATGCTGTTGCAGAACTGAAGAACACAATCACCGAATTACTTGATGGTCAAATAAAAAATTAATGTTGGGAGGAATCGAAATTGGCACTTAACGGATTACAAATTCAAAAACTTCTTCCAAAGACAAATTGTAAGGAGTGCGGATCAAATACCTGTCTTGCTTTTGCAATGAAACTTGCAGCAAAGAAAGCGGATCTTTCAGAATGCCCTTATGCATCTGAAGAAGCAAAAACCATACTGGGGGCTGACAGTGAGCCGCCAATAAAAACGATTGTTATCGGAAACGAGATTCAATCAAAAATCGGAGCGGAAACAGTTCTTTACCGTCATGAGAAAACATTTGTTAACCAGACATTGTTTGCTATAAATATTGATGACACAGCTGATGGAATTTCAAATACTCTCGAGAAAATCAGAGATTATAAGCTTGAACGCGTAGGCGAAATCCTAACAATTAATGCAATTGCAATCACTCATAAATCAGAAAGCCAACAAGCATTTGTTGATTTAGCAAAACTTGCATACGAAATAACAAAATTGCCTTTGATAATCCGTTCATCGGATGTCAAAGCAGTTGAAATGGCTGCTGTAGCTGTTAAGGGTTCAAACAGCGTAATTTCATCAGTAACGAAAGAAAACGTTGTTGAGATGAAAAGAATTGCTGAAGAAAATGGACATGTTCTTGCTATAACAGGCGAAAATGTCGATGAAGTAACATTTGTAACCGAAGACCTTAAGAAAAACAACTTTAACAACATACTTGTTCAATTTAACACTTACTCTCTAGCTGAACAATTTCAGACAAACTCTATAGCACGTCGCAGTGCCCTTAAAGATGGAGTTAAAGCACTCGGTTATGCGGGGCTTAAGTTTATAGACACTGGAAGTGAAATGCGTGATACTGTTCTTGCTATCAATGAAATCACAAAATTCGGCGGACTTTTAGTATTGCCTACATTTGACCCAGCACAGCTTGTTTCACTAATGGCTTTGAGACTTAATATCTTTACAGACCCACAAAAACCAATTCAGGTTGAACCAAAAGTATATCCAATTGGTGAACCTGATAGAAATTCACCTGTGTTTGTTACCACAAATTTCTCGCTGACATTTTTCATCGTTTCCGGAGAAATCGAAAACAGTGGTATCAGTGCATGGCTTGTAATACCTGAAAGCGAAGGATTTAGTGTTCTTACTGCATGGGCTGCCGGTAAATTTTCAGGAGCACATATAGCTAAGTTTATCAAATCTGTTGGACTTGAAGAAATGGTTGATACAAGACAAATCACAATCCCTGGATACGTATCTCAGATTAGTGGTGAGCTTGAAGAAAGTCTTCCAGGATGGAAAGTTCTTGTCGGACCACAGGAAGCTTCTGACCTTGAAGGATACATAAAAGCTGTTCTCAAGTAAAGGAAATAATAAACCCTTGACAATAGCTTGTAAAAATTGTTTTAATGTGTATAAGGGTTAATGAAGAGTTATTTTCATTAACCCTTTATTGCGAAAAATAACTCGAAAGGAAATTTTGATTATGCCACATGTTACCTTCAGACCTAGCGGAACAATAGTAGAAGTTCCTGCATTTTCACCGCTACTAGATGCAGCCAAAAAAGCAGGGATTTCAGTTGAGATTCCATGTGGAGGAAACGGCGTCTGTGGTAAATGTCTTATCAAAATTGAATCTGGCGTTGTTGATTTTCAAGATAATGGTAGCCTTCCTAAATCGATGCTCGATGAGGGATATGTCCTTATTTGCAAAACCAATGTTATGGAAGATGATGTTTTCGTTCATGCAGTTACTGATTTATCAAAAGAAAAAGGGAAATTCTCGCATTTATCGGAAGATATGCTCCATGTTGATGTAAGCTTGCTTCCAACTCCAAAAGACTTTGATCCCATTGCAAAACAGACAATCCTTTCTGTTTCTAAACCAGTAATGGGAGATGGATTATCTGATTATGACAGATTTAAAAAAGCAGTTCTTAACAAACTTGGAGGAACAGAAATTGATATTCCTGTCTCAATGTTAAAAGTCCTTCCTGAGGTACTGCGAGGCGATAATGATGATGTTACTCTTACTTATTGTATTCATGGCAACATGATAAAAATTGTTTGTATAAAACCTGCAAGTACTATTGATGTTCAGTTTGGAATAGCAGTAGATATTGGAACTACAACTATTGCAGTCCAGCTTGTGTCAATGACAAAAGGAGATATTGTTTCATCAAAAACAAATTATAACGCACAGATTGAGTGTGGTCTTGATGTGATAAGCCGAATAAATTATGCTAGAAAACCAGAAAAACTTGAAGAACTAAGAATGAAGGTTCTTGGTTCCATAAACCGTCTGATTAAAGAATTAGTAAATGAAAATAAAGTGGATCCTAAAACCATATACAATGCTTCTCTTGCAGGAAACACGACAATGATTCACCTGTTGCTCGGGATACCTCCTGAGTATATAAGACTTGAACCCTATACACCAGCCGTTTATCAGGTGCCAGTTTATAAAGCATCTGAAATTGGCATTGATATTGCTATAAATGCTCCTATTTATATTGCTCCAAGCGTTGGAAGCTATTTAGGAGGGGATATTACATCAGGAATTTTGTGTACGAGCCTAGCAACAGCTTCAGAAGAAGTATGTCTTTTTATTGATATTGGAACCAACGGTGAAATAGTGCTTGGGAATAATGAATTTCTTATTGGCTGTGCATGCTCAGCTGGTCCTGCATTTGAAGGTGGAAGTATCGAAAACGGTATGCGAGCTTCGCAAGGTGCAATAGAAAGAGTAGAAGTAAATAAGGAAACCGGTATTGCAACATACTATACGATTGGAAATAAAGGGCCGCTTGGGATTTGCGGTTCAGGAATGATTTCTCTTATTGCAAGTCTTCTAACAACCGGATGGATTGATGCTGCCGGAAAACTCAAAAGAAATGTCTCATGCAAAGCTATTGATCAAAGGGAACGAAATGCTAAATACATTATTGCTCCAGCACAAGAATGCCCTAACGGAAAAGATATTTTCATCAGCGAAGCAGATATTGACAACCTGATTCGTGCAAAAGCTGCAATTTTCTCCGCATGTGCAGTTATGCTCGAAAGTATAGAAATGAATTTTAGTGACTTGTCTAAAATTTATATCGCAGGTGGTTTTGGTAGATACCTTGATGTCGAAAAATCAATTACAATAGGACTCATTCCTGATTTACCTGCTGATAAATATGTTTTCATCGGTAACTCATCAATGATTGGTGCGTACATGACATTGCATTCAAAAAGCCATAGAAGGAAAGAGCTTGAGCTGTCCCAAAAAATCACTTACCTTGATCTTAGCACAGAAGCGGGATATATGGATCAGTATACCGGGGCCTTATTTTTACCGCATACAGATTCACGACTTTTTCCATCAGTTAAAATTGGGTAAAAGATAATGCATAAACGAGATAAAAATAGGGAGAAAAATGTTTTGGTGTCTATTCAGAGGTAAGGGAGAGATTAACGTGGTCAAAAACAAGCCTAATTAAAGTTTTTGTTAACTGGATTCTATAGAAGCGGATTGGTATAAAAAAATAGTCGTATAAAAAAATAGTTGTATATAAAAAAGTTTCT
>JBBQKF010000039.1:0-27069 GCA_038326615.1 Saccharofermentanales bacterium
ATTTTTATTGTGAAAATTATTTCAGATAACGGTAACAGCGAAATGATTAACAGCCAGACTGTGGGAAACCTTGTTAATGAAAAGCATCCCGATATTTCAAGACTGATTGATTCAATATCAAAATTCTCTAAAAATGAAAATGAAAATGAAAATGAAAATAAAAATGAAAATGATAATGAAAATGATAATGATAATGAAAATGAAAATGAAAATGAAAATGAAAATGAAAATGAAAATGAAAATGAAAATGAAAATGAAAATGAAAATGAAAATGAAAATGAAAATGAAAATGATAATGAAAATGATAATGATAATGATAATGATAATGATAATGAAAATGAAAATGAAAATGATAATGATAATGAAAATGAAAATGATAATGAAAATGAAAATGAAAGCGATAGCAAAAATGAATTAAATGAATCTTTATCAGCACCAATTTCACTAAGCTTACATGTTACAGAAGTTATTAATGAGCTAATTACTAATCTAAATCTCACAAATTACCAGCAAAACGAATTATTTTCTATTTCGAAGTATGCATCAATACGTGAAAAACCAGTTTCCGATATTCTAAATGATTTCCGAACATATAAAACTTTTACAAAAAAGGAAGGGAAGGCAATATATGAACAATTACGAAAAATTCTTATTGAGCCCTAATTTTAAATATGTTTATATCGAAGACGATGTACAAGATCATCCTGTAACCAGAGAAATTCTAAGTAAGCTACATAATCCACAAAAGATAACTATTAAACATTATAAGGATGTTTTTTGTAGAAAGAATCAAGATTTTGCTATGCAAAAGGAAAGTGTACAGATAATCTTGGCAAAAAAAAGAACCTCTTTTCTTTATAAAGGCTCAAGAATGTGCGACAGCTTTGGGAATGAAAACTTTATGTACTGTGCGGACATTATGAATTGTGTTTACCAATGCGAATATTGTTATTTACAAGGGATGTATCAAAGTGCAAATCTAGTAATTTTTGTAAATTTAGAAGATACATTTGCTGAAATCGAAAGACAATTGACAAATGAGCCGATGTATCTTTGTATTTCATATGACACAGATTTACTTGCGATAGAAAATATCACAGGATTTGTTGCAAAATGGATTGAATTTGCAAGGGGAAAAGATGGACTTACTATTGAACTTCGAACAAAGAGTGCAAATTTTAATTCAATTTCAAAATTTGATCCACCACAAAACATAATGCTAGCATGGAGCATATCGCCATCTAAAATAATACAGGCATATGAACATAAAACGCCGTCTTTGAATTCTCGTTTGAATTCTATGAATCAAGCAATCGAGATGGGTTGGAAAGTGCGATTAATCATAGACCCAATGATTCATACTAATGATTGGAAAACACAATATTCCGAATTAGCCGACTTAATTAAAAAAGAGATTCAAATAGATAAACTTCCCGAGATGAGCGTTGGAGTATTTAGAGTTCCTAAGGAAAATTTGAAAATTATGCGAGGAATATATCCTAATTCCAAGCTATTGGCTTATCCATTTACATTATCTGAATCTGGTTGGTCATACACAAAAGAACAATGTATTGAAATGCAAAAATTCATGGAGTATCAGTTCAAAACCATAATTAGTGAATAAAAACACCAAAAATACAATGAAAACATTGAAATAGTCAGTTTATTATCTTTTATAATAAGTCAAACTATTGAAAAATTTTCACTTTATAGGTAAAATTAGCATGGTGCATTTAAAGCCGTTGAAAAATTAATGAAACTAAAAAATTAAGGAAACTAAAAAATAAGGAAACTAAAAAATTAAATAAATTAGAGAAATGTGATGAATTTGAAAAATTGGTAGAATTGGAGGAAGAAATAATTTGGATAAAGAATTATCGGAAATCTTTGAGAAAATATGTATAATTATTCCTTCATATAACCCCGATGAGAAATTTCTTGCTGTAGTTGATTCACTTGTTAGGACAGGGTTTAAAAAAATACTTATTGTAAATGATGGCAGCAGGGCTGATTGCCAAATATATTTTGACAAGGCATGCGAGTTTTCGCAATGTGAGGTTTTAAGGCATTATCGGAATTACGGTAAGGGAAGAGCTCTTAAAACAGCCTTTAATCATTATTTGAATAATTATCTTGAAATGAAAGGTGCTGTAACAGTTGATGCAGATAATCAACATCATATTGACGATATCGTAAATTGCGCTTTAGCGATACTTTCTAACCCGGACAACCTTATTTTGGGTGTCAGGGACTTTGTAGGAGTTGAAAATGTTCCAACTATGAATAAACTAGGGAATCTTATTACAAGTTGGGTCTTCCGAGTATTATGCGGGATTTCTGTTTCTGATACTCAGACAGGTCTTAGAGCCGCATCAAATGATGTAATAAATACCTTTCTTGATTTGCCTGGTGAAAAATTTGAATACGAGACCAATATGCTTATTGAAACAAAAAGAAAATCAATAAACTTATTCGAGGTTAAAATTAAAACAGTATATATCGGCAAAAACGAGTCGTCGCATTTCAATCCCTTTATCGATTCAATAAGAATTTATGCTTTGATTTTAAAGTATTTGTCTTCATCGATTGCTTCTTTTGTTATAGATCTTTCGATATTTACAATTCTGATGATTATAGCTGGAGGAATGAATCTTGAAATGAAAATTGCAATATCAACTGTTGTTGCCAGAGTTATATCTTCTTTTGTAAACTTCAATATTAATCATCGTGTAGTTTTTAAATCAGATATTTCTTTTAAATCAACAGTCTGGAAGTATTACATACTTGCTGTAGTTTTGATGGCTGCTTCAATGACTGGGGTATATTTTTTAACGAGATTAACAGGGTTTAATTCTACCGTAATCAAAGGGTTTGTGGATTTTACTCTTTTTCTGGCAAGTTTTCAGATTCAGAGAGAATGGGTTTTTGCTAACAAGAAACCTAAATGATTTCAGGTAAATAAATATGATACAACAAGAGCGGTTCTCTTACGGAAAGAATTTTAACTTGACTATTAAGCCTAATAAAATATTTTGTAATCAGAAGGATGATGATTAATATGAAAAAACATAGCTTTTATGAAGCAAGCAATGATCTCAAAGGCGCTGTAGGCGATATAAAGAGAAGTCAAAAAAAAAGTAGTACGAGAAAAAAACTAATAACAAGGATATTGGTAGGTTTACTAATTTTTGTGATTAGCCTGGCAGTTCTTTTTTTTGGAGCACTTAGTTTGATTCATTATGGACCATACCCAAAAACACGAGCACTGTTTGTAAATACTGTAATGGAAACAAGTGCAGCAAAATTTATGGCGCAATGGTTTATGAGTGATGAAGAGATTAAAGAGTCAATTAAGAAAAATTCGGTTGGCGATTTCGAAGACAAGACAACAAACACAGGTGAAATTATTGTGCCATCAATGTCCCCTTCAGATACAAAAGATCTTGAAATAATTGATATAAAAGGTGGTACTTATAAGGGTAAACTTATGATTGTTAAGGATCCATCTAGAATTTCTGTTGCTGCATTACAAAAATTTGGAGAAGGACAAGGCAAGCGGACTCATGAAATCATTATTGAAAATAAGGCTGTCGCAGGGATAAATGCCGGAGGATTTCAAGATAATTATGGCAAAGGCGATGGAGGAACACCAGATGGAATAATAATCCAAAAAGGTGCTATAAGATACGGGTCATTAAGGGGCACTTATAATGTAATTGGCTTTGATGATAATCATATACTGACTATTGGTAAAATGACAGGGCAGCAAGCTATTGACCGGAAAATTCAGGAAGCAATCAGTTTTGGACCTTTTCTTATTATGAATGGGGAACCAGCTAAAGCACTCGGTACCGGTGGAGGACTTAATCCAAGAACCGCAGTTGGTCAAAGAAAAGATGGAGCAGTTCTTCTTCTGGTTATTGATGGAAGACAGCCGTCAAGCCTTGGAGCTCTTTACACTGATTTGATTGATATTATGCTTGAATATGGAGCATATAATGCAGCAAATCTTGACGGTGGATCATCAACTGTAATGGTGTATAAGGATAAAATAATAAACACATGCGTTTCACTTTATGGACCACGCAAAACCCCTAGTGCAATTATTGTTAAATAAAATTCGCCATTAATATTAAAGCATTTTGTCTTTTTATTGTGTTATATAAAATATGGATATATTTTTAAGCTTCAGAATAATTATTACTGACATTTTGAAGATTACGAATCTTAAAACATAAGTTGAAAGGAAATTAATGATGAAAAATCCTGAAAATAAGAAATCAAAAAAACGAATACATGGAGGGTGGATTGCAGCAATTCTGATTCCGATATTAATTGTTTCATCTTTACTGTTCGTTTTTTCAAAATATCTATATGGTGTTGAATATTATTCACCGACAGTTACCCTTGAGAAATATATTGATTATATCCGCACTAGCCAATATGAAAAAGCCATGCAGATGGTTGGATTAAAAGCAAGCAATTTCAATGGCACTAAAGAATATGGAACATATTTCAAACAACTATATGGTGCAAATATAAGCGACATGGCCTTTACTGAAAGAAAACTGAAGAGAACGAATAATAGTCTATTTTATGATGTAAGAATTAATAATAAAATAACACAAAACTTTAAACTTACAAAAACAGATGTAAAAAAGATGTATATTTTTGATACCTGGAACATTGAATTATTAAGTCCGCTCACTTTCAAAACTGTAATAATAAGAACATTGCCAGGCATCGATTTTACCATTAATGGAAAGTCGGTTGGCAAAGAGTACATTTTGCCTGTAGCTGACTATTCTATTGATAACTATAAAAATGTTAAAGATAGTAATAAAAATATTACTGTGAAAACCCTGAAAATTCCTGAAATAGCCGTAGTTTCATCAATTGAAGCACTTACATCATCAGGTGCAAAATGCAAAGTAGATCTTTTAAGTGATAAAAACCAAGAAATTACATATTCTGTTAAAATGCCTATTTCTGAATCCTTTTCAACAGAAATTAAATCAGCGGCGGAAAAAATAACAAAAAAATATACTGAATATGTTCAAAAAGAAACTAGCTTTTCAAAACTTTCGCCAATGATTTATAAAAACACAAAAATTTATGACGACTTAAGAACTTTCTATAATGGCTGGGCAACTCCTCATGATTCACAAGGTTTTGGCGAAGTTAAATTTTTTGATTTACAGTATTTTGATGATAATCACACTACAGTAGGGGTGGAATTCAATTATTTTGTATTTAAATTTGGAAAGAGATTTGATTATACTGTTAATTATCATGTATATATGCTTAAGGTTAACGGTATCTGGATGCTAGCGGATCTTAGCATTGCATAGGCTCTTTGAATCGAACAGCATAACATTGAACAGTAAAATGTAGCAAAGCAGGACAATAGTAAAGAATAGATTAGATTAGAATAGAATAGAATAGATTAGAGTAGAATAGATTAGAGTAGTTGAGAGTAGTTGAGAGCAATATGAAGTAGTATTGCAATATAGAGAAATATATAGTAAACGGTATATCAGGTTGATATTGATATGAAGAATTAAGCACTATATAGCAGGATGGAGTAATCAATTGATTAGTTGCAGAATCAAAAACAGAAAAATTCTTTTCGGATTTTCAAAATTTCTGATATTTATATTACTTCTTTATTCAAGCAATTTAAATGCATATGCCAAAGAACCAATGATGTTAAATGAGAATGATTCTTATGATTTGACATCCACCTGCGCACTAATTGTTTCTCAAAATTCTGCTCTAATGAAGAACATGACAGATACATCGCTTAAAACAATTTGGAGTACAAAGGGTAATTCCTCGATAGAAATAAGCTCAAAAAAAGAGTTGGGTTCACTTTACATTGAGTGGGAAACACTTCCTTCTTCGTGGGCAGTTTCAATTTATAACAACATTGCTAATTTGAATAGTACCAGTAATATTGACAGCAACAGTAGTAGTATTAATAATAATATAAATAATAATACTGACAATAGTATAAACAATAGTGCTAACAACAGTACTAGTAACGATGTTAACAAAAATAGTAATAATAATGATAATAGTCTCTGGAGTGAAGAAAAAGTCTATGGACAAAGTGGATTTGTTAATGAATACGTAAAATTGCCACCTAATAACGGCAATATAAGAATTAGTATTAAATCTGATTCAGGGTCAGCTTCAATCGCTCGATTAAGAATTTTCTCTAAAGGTAATCCACCCCCTGGAATACAAAATTGGGATGAACCTTTAAAGAAAGCAGACATGTTGCTAATTTCAACTCATGCTGATGATGAGTTTCTCTATTTCGGAGGAATAATACCTACCTATGCCGGAGATAGGGGCAAAAAAGTTCAGATCGCGTATCTTATTAATCACGAATTATTACGTGATCGTGAATTGCTTTCAGGATTATGGATTTGCGGAGTTAGAAATTATCCGGTATTTTCTAAATTAAAAGATATATATGCCCCAAATTACGCTGCTGCGCTTAAAGTTTATAGTTCAGACGTAGTTTTGGATTATCAGACAGGGCTAATAAGAAGATTCAAACCTAATGTTGTCGTTGGACACGACCTAAATGGTGAATACGGTCATGGGGCACATATTCTTAACGCGAGAAACCTTACACAATCAATTATTCTTGCTAACAAGCATGGAGCATACCCTGCATCAGAAGAAAAATATGGTCTTTGGGAAATAAAGAAGTGCTATTTACATTTATATGCAACCAATCAAATAATAATGGATTGGACAAAACCCCTCGAAAACTTTAGTGGAAAAACAGCATGGGAAATGGCAATCCTTGGATACGGTCAACATTTTTCTCAGCACAAATTTAAATTCCGTGTAAGAATTGAAGGGCCATACGATTGTAGAAAATTCGGATTATACTACACAACAGTAGGACTAGATATAAATAAAGATGATTTATTTGAAAATGTCGCTAATTCTATAAACAGTACTTCGATATCAGATTCTGGCTCCATGCAAAGTGCAACCTCGCAAATCAATGGTTCTGGAAATAGTTCCTCTATTTACTCAAGCAATTTTTCTGAAATAAATTCCGACGTAAAATCGTCTTCATTAAAACCCAATGAAAATAACAAAACAAGCGCAATTGTATTTGCAAGTGCAGGGTTTTCTTTAGCGATTATCCTAGGGATATTCCTTATTTCAAAGAGACGAAAACATTAAAATTAATACCTGGCAATAGAAAAATAACAACAATATTGCTTAAACAAACCACATGCAGCATTTCTAATTGAATTTAAACTATGTTAAAATTGAGACAACACATTATAAAACATATTAAAATTATTAATAGATCCTATTTACTGCATTTATTATATGCAGCTAATACAAAAACGATTAATAAATATCCAAATAGCCAAATAAATAAACAATTTAAGATGTAAATAAGCAAATAAATAATACGTAAATAAATAGAGAAATAAATGGAGGTAAGTTTAAATGAGTAAAATACTTGTGACCGGTGGGGCTGGATATATAGGAAGCCATACATGCGTTGAACTTCTTAATGAAGGAAGAGAAATTGTTGTAATTGATAATTTTTCTAACAGCAAAATTGAATCAATGAACAGGGTGAAAGAAATTACCGGGAAAGATTTCGAAGTATATAATGGTGATGTTTGCAATAAAAACGACCTGGAAGAAATTTTTAGTAAACACAAAATTGATGCAGTTATTCATTTTGCAGGACTAAAAGCTGTTGGTGAGTCCGTACGGATTCCGCTTGAATATTATAGGAATAATATTGATAGTACATTGGTTCTTTGCTCCGTAATGCAAAAACATAATATAAAAAAATTGGTTTTTAGCTCATCAGCTACAGTTTATGGTGTTCCGCAGTCTGTCCCAATTAAGGAAGACGCACCCCTTTGGTGCACAAATCCATACGGATGGACCAAAAGAATTATAGAACAGATTCTTTTAGACCTTTATATTTCAAATAATACATGGTCAATCGTGCTTCTTCGATATTTCAATCCAATCGGAGCTCACGAATCAGGTATTATTGGAGAAGATCCAAATGGTATACCAAACAATCTCTTGCCATTTATATCTCAGGTTGCAATCGGCAGAAGAGAAAAGCTCCAGATTTTTGGAGATGATTATAACACAGTTGATGGAACTGGTGTAAGGGATTATATACATGTAGTTGATCTCGCGAAAGGTCATTGCAGAGCTATTGAATATACCGAGAAGACAACCGGAGTGGAGGCAGTAAACCTTGGAACAGGTATTGGATATAGCGTTTTACAGATTGTAGCGGCATTCGAAAGAGCCAGCAACCGTAAAATACCATATGAGATAGTAGCTAGAAGACCTGGTGATATTGCAAATTGCTTTGCAGACCCTTCAAAAGCAAAAAAAATGCTCGGCTGGGAAGCTGATAAAACCATTGATCAGATGTGTACGGACGCATGGAGATGGCAATCCAAAAATCCGATGGGATATTAAAAATACGTGGACTTAAACCAAATAACGGATATAAAAAAGAAACTATTTGCATATTTGTGAAAATTTGCAGGTGGTTCTTTTTTAATTTAAGTTAATCTTGAAATAAGCACAAAATGTGTTTAAAATATTAATTTATGATTACAATCTATTCAAAATTTATCAAAATAGAGAAAAATCTTTTAAAATAGTGTATTATATGTTAGATTAATCAGAATTTGAAAGGAATTATCCCAATGAAGGATCAAGGTTCAAAAAAATCTTCTTACAATCCAGCGAACGCAAACGGATCAATGAACAGTAAAAATATTAATGTATCAAGAGTAAATCCATCTGATAGGAGAAGTCCTGCTATAAAAAGAGCAGGTACCCAGAACTTCCCAATTCAGGGCTTTACAGAGCGTACGGCACAAAATAAGACACAAAATGGAAACAAAAAAAGAAAAAAGAAAAGATTGACAAACAAACAATTGATTTCAAGAATTGGTATTGGATTTTTATCTGCGATTTTAATTGTAGCTGTTGGTCTCACACTTTTATACAATTATTTATTTTCAGGAATGAAAATTGATAAGCCATCCGAAATATATCCAACAGAGGCTTTGACAAACCAACCACCTGTAAATAAAGACATAACAAACATTTTATTATTGGGTGTTGATGCAAGAAATCCTGATAACGAAAATGGACTTTCAGACTCAATCATAATACTCACAATTGATGGTGTTAAAGGTGTAATCAAGATGACATCAATCATGCGGGACAGTTTTGTGTATATCCCTGGCCGTAAAAACCCTGAGAAAATAAATGCTGCAAATAATTTTGGGGGACCAGAGCTAGCCATGAAAACCATTAACAATACACTTAGACTTAATATAAAGAAATATATGGTAGTTAACTTTCATAGCATGGCTGAAATAATTGATCTTGCAGGTGGTGTAACAGTTGAAGTAACAAATAAAGAAAAAGATCACATAAATAAATTGCTTAAGGAAGACTATTATTCTTTAGCAACTCCTCTTCTTTTAAGAAGCTCAGGAACACTTAAACTTAACGGGAAACAAGCAGTTGAATATGCTAGAATAAGAAAAATTGACAGTGATTCAGAAAGAACCAGAAGACAAAGAACTGTTTTATCTGCAATGTTTAAAAGCTTTAAAGACGTAAATCCAATAAGTAAAGCTCAGATGATTCAAAAAGGACTATCACTTATTAAAACAAATATGAAACCTAATGAAATAACTCAATTAGGTCTTGATATTTTGCCTAAGATGTCTACCGAAATTGAACAACTTCGTCTACCAATCGAAGGATATTACAAGGTGAATAGTGTTGGTGTTTGGTTTATGAATTGTGATTATAATGGAATGATACCTAAAGTATATGAATTTATTTATGGCAAAACTCAACCATTTGACTTGGTTCCAACAATCCCTTTTGTAACACATATTGCTAAACCAACTGCTTTAGCAAATTCAAATGACCCTGAAGATCCAATTCCAACTGAAATTCCTACTATTACAGAAATGATAAGCAGTTCTTCTTCTTCAGACTCTTCGACTTATTCGAGCTCATCTTCTGATAGTAATAGTTCATCGGCCTCAAATTCATCAACCTCCTCGGCATCAAATTCTCAAATTCCGACTTTACCACAATCCAACCAAACTTCACAATAATCGTGAAAAATTCATAAGATTTCGTGAAAAAAATGTTTAAATATCGAAATCCTTTATAAATAATCAAAAATGTCTGAATTTTTGATTGAAGAGGATTTAGGCATTTAGCATAACATTGCTGTGCAATTACACTAATTTTACGAAAATAGTTGAATTAGTCTTTCAAAATGAGTAAACTGAATTTTCAATCTTGCTACAGCACGATTACGAGAAAGGAGAGTATGATTTAGCTGTCAACTATATCATACAAGGAAATTATGAATCTAGCTGATCTGGGTTTGTTTGTTTTCATTATTGCAATGCTTTTATTTGGTATAAAAAAGGGATTTGTCAAAATGGTTATTGACCTATTATCTAATATTCTTTCATTTATTTTTGCTGTTTTCTTTGCTCGCACAATAGCTACGGCAGTCCAGGACTTTTCAATATTTGACGGCATGAAGAAATGTATACAGGAGTTTTTCACTCATAATGCTGATCTAGCATCTAAAAATGTAACACAGACAATAAATGGATTGGCACTACCAGACTTTATTAAAAGATATGTTCTTAAGGATTTTCCAAACCCTTCGCAAACAATAAACTCTGGCGCAACCATCTTAGCTGAAAGAGTTTTTCATCTTATGTTGCTTGCAATAGTATGTATTGCACTAATTATAATAATCAGAGTTGGCTTTTATTTTATTGACGTAGCAATCGAAAAATTCCTAGAAAAAATTGAGATTCTTTCTATGGTCAATAAATTTTTAGGAGGAATCCTTGGAGTAGCTAATGGATTGCTAATTGTCTATATTGCTCTTGCAATTATTGCATTACTTGCATCTCGTATGCCTGATATTACTTCCTCTGTAGTAACATCATCCGTTCTTAGCAAACTATATAATAATAATTTGTTATTAATGATACTTACGTAAATTATCTTAATTTAATGACACTTGCAAGAATTATTTTATTCTAATGACACTTATCTGAATTAATGAATATTGAAAATAAATACGCTTATAATTAGATATTCATAAATTTTTAATAATTAAAACATAATTTATACTTGACACATAGGATTAATAATACTATATTATTCATTGTTAGCACTCTTAATACATGAGTGCTAATTTTTAGAAAAAAAACATCGGAATATAAGGAGGAAACAAAAAATGAAAATCAAACCTTTAGGGGACAGAGTTGTAATTAAAATGGCTGAAGGCGAAGAAACCACAAAAAGTGGGATTCTACTTCCAGGCGCAGCTAAAGAAAAACCACAGATTGCAGAAGTTATTTCTGTTGGACCAGGTGGAAATATCGATGGTAAGGAAGTTACTATGTATTTAAAAGCAGGAGATAAAGTTCTTTTGAACAAATACGCAGGAACAGAAATTAAAGTTGATGGTGTAGAGTATACTATTTTAAGACAAAATGACATACTTGCTATTGTAGAGTAATAATTTTAATAAATATAAGGAGGATAAAAATATGGCTAAAGAATTGAAATATGGCGAAGATGCTAGACGCAGCCTTGAAAGAGGTGTTAACCACCTTGCGGATACAGTTAAAATAACATTAGGACCTAAAGGACGTAACGTTGTACTTGATAAGAAATTTGGGTCACCAGTTATTACAAATGACGGTGTTACAATTGCTAAAGAAATAGAGCTATCGGATCGTTTTGAAAACATGGGTGCTCAATTAGTTAAAGAAGTTGCAACAAAAACAAATGATGTAGCAGGAGACGGAACAACAACTGCGACCCTTCTTGCACAGGCTATTATTCGTGAAGGAATGAAGAATATTGCTGCAGGAGCAAACCCTATGATTCTGCGAAAAGGAATCACAATGGCAGTCGAGGTTGCTGTTGAGGAGATTAAGAAAAACTCAAAACCAATCAATGGCAAGAAAGACATTTCTCGTGTAGCAACAATTTCTGCTGACGACGATAAAGTTGGAGATCTTATTGCGGACGCTATGGAAAAAGTTACTAAAGATGGCGTTATTACCGTTGAAGAGTCAAAAACAATGGGAACAGAATTGGATGTTGTTGAAGGCATGCAGTTTGATCGTGGGTATGTGTCAGCGTACATGGTAACTGACACTGAGAAGATGGAAGCAGTACTTGACGATCCTTATATTTTAATCACAGACAAGAAAATTACAAGCATTCAAGAAATTCTTCCTGTTCTTGAAAAAATCGTTCAGGCAGGTAAAAAACTAGTAATAATCGCAGAAGATCTTGAAGGCGAAGCTCTTGCAACTCTAGTTGTTAATAAATTGCGTGGAACATTCACATGCGTAGCTGTTAAGGCTCCAGGGTTTGGGGACAGAAGAAAAGCTATGTTACAGGATATCGCAATTCTTACTGGTGGGCAGGTTATTACTGAGGAATTAGGACTTGACCTTAAAGAAACAACGATCGAACAGCTCGGTCGTGCACATCAGGTTAAAATCCAAAAAGAAAACACTATCATTGTTGACGGTGCAGGTAAAGAAAGTGATATTAAAGCGCGCGTTGCTTCAATCCGTTCACAAATCGAAGAAACAACATCTGAATTTGATAAAGAAAAACTGATGGAAAGACTTGCAAAGTTATCCGGTGGGGTTGCTGTTATCAGAGTTGGAGCTGCTACAGAAACAGAAATGAAAGAGAAAAAACATCGTATTGAAGACGCACTTGCAGCAACTCGAGCAGCGGTTGAAGAAGGTATTGTTGCAGGCGGTGGTACAGCATATATTAATGCATTAGAAAGTGTTTCAAAATTGCTTGAAACAACAACCGGTGATACTAAAACAGGTGTGAGAATTGTTCTTAAAGCACTTGAAGAGCCAGTACGTCAGATTGCAACAAATGCAGGCCTTGATGGAAGTGTAATATGCGAAAAAGTTAAGCATAGCAAAATAGGCATTGGTTTTGACGCACTTAATGAAGTTTATGTTGATATGATAAAAGTTGGTATTGTTGATCCTGCAAAAGTTACAAGATCAGCTCTCCAAAATGCTGCATCAGCAGCTGCAATGCTTCTTACAACTGAAGCTGTTGTAGCAGATATTCCACAGGCTGAACCTCCAATGCCAGCTGGTAACCCTGGAATGGGCGGAATGTATTAATTCTGATTTTTGAAGAAAAAATAATTGAAAAGAAGAGGACACTAGAAATAGACCGTCCTCTTTTATTCTTTTACGTTTCTTGATGGTTTTTAATAAACTGAAACAAAAATCTGTATTGCATAGAAAGCCTAAGGGATTATCTTTTGAGCTTATAAGGCATCGGGAATAACTAGAAAATTTATTTTTATTATAAGATTATAATGAATATACTTTGAAATTTATTAAAACTTCAATATTTGAAAGCAAATCGGTTTGCATTTATAATAAAACCATTAGTAATATGCAATTTCTGTTATAAATAAAGATAAATTAGGGTTGATTTAAAATCATAAATAATAGATAATGAAAGTCGAAGAAAAAAATATATAATTTAGGTCAAATTGATTCAGGAGGATTTGATTATGGATACAACTTTTATGGAAAAAATTGTAAAAAGGAAAAAGCAGCCAATTGATAATATTAAAATTGCAGGATTAATCCTTGCTGTTTTTCTTATTATTATTCTTAGCCTGAGCATTAAATTTTTAGTGGCATTTGCTCCTATTCTGATAATTGGTTCTGCATGGGGAGCATGGTGGCTTATTACAGGAATGAATATGGAATATGAATATAGTGTAACCGAAAATTTCATAGATATTGATTGCATAATTGCACAAAGAAAAAGATCGAGAGTATTTTCGGGTGATGTAAAGGAGTTTGAAATCTGCGCTAGAGTTAACACAGATTTTTTCCGTGACTACAATAAGCCTAATCGGAAGGTGCTAAATTTTGCACCAACTGACGATCCTAAGAGAAATTATTTTATTGTATCTAAAAATAATGCAAAAAAGGCAAAAACAAAAGGCGAAACTGTTCTTGTGATTTTTGAACCGGACGAACGTATGATTCCTAATATTAGGAAGTATAATCCAAGTAAGGTAAAAGTTGATGGGTTATTTTAAATACTAAAATAAAATCTTACTTAGTATTTTGTAGATTATATGTAGATAAGGGTTGGATGTTATCTTTAAAATAATAACTTTGTTTGAGGAGATTTAAATAATGGAAAGAAAGATTTTATTGGGATTTGATTATGGCGCTTCGAGTGGAAGAGCTATGGTTGCTGTTTGGGAGGATAATAAGCTTGTCCTTGATGAAGTTCATCGTTTTGCAAATGAACCTGTTATGACTACATCATATTTTTACTGGGATACACTAAGACTTTTTCATGAACTAAAAGAAGGTATCCGAAAAGCAAAACAAAAGTATGGCAAAATCGATAGCATAGGAATTGACACATGGGGAGTTGATTATGCATTAATTGCAAATGATGGATATCTTCTTACAAACCCAATACATTACAGAGATGACAGAACGAACGATTCTATTCCAGCAGTTCATAAAATCATATCATTTGAAGATCTTTATTCAAAAACAGGATTAGCTGAGCAGACTTTTAACACAATTTATCAGCTTTATGCAGAAAAACAAAAACGTCCCGATCTTTTTTCGTTGACTGATAAAGTTCTTTATACACCTGATTTTTTTGCATACCTTTTAACAGGGAAAATGGTAAATGAATTCACAATTGCTAGCACTGGTGGTCTGGTAAACGCTAAAACAAGGGACTATGATGAGGAGATACTTTCAAAATGCGGATTTTCAAGAGATTTGTTCCCCAAAATAGTGTTTCCTGGCGAAAAGATAGGTATGCTAAGTGACTTTGTTGCAAGAGAACTTGAGGTTGACCCAATGCCAGTTATTGCAGTGTGCACTCATGATACAGCCTCGGCATCTGTTGCTGTTCCAATGGCTCCAAATAAAAGATGTGCATTCCTTAGTTGCGGCACATGGTCTCTTCTCGGAGTTGAAATTAGCGATGCCATATGTACAAAGGTTGCTTTAGATGAAGGATTTACAAATGAAGGAAGTGCTTTTGGGAAGACAATTTTCCTTAAAAATATTAATGGGTTGTGGCTAATGCAAAATCTAAAGAAAAATTGGGCTGAACGATTTGAGAAATTGAGCTATGACGAAATTGAAAATCAGGCAAGGATTTCGTATAAAAGTGGTAAGAAGTTTTCAATCAACCCAAATGAGCCGCGTTTTAACAACCCGCTAAAAATGGTTGATGAGATTTCCAACTTTTGTGAAGAGAATGGTCAAGGAAAACCCGAAGGTATTGGTGACCTTGCTTTAGCAGTTTACAATGGACTTGTAAATGAATATGTCAAGGCTGTCAAAGGACTTGAAATTGTTATTAATGAGAAAATTGAACAGCTTAATATGGTTGGTGGTGGTATTCAAGATAAATTTTTATCTGAACTTACTTGTAATGCTCTATCGATACCTGTTGTTTGTGGTCCGATTGAAGGTTCTATTGCAGGTAATTTCTTGATTCAACTTGTCGGGATCGGGCAAATCGAAACGCTCGAAGAATGCAGACAAATAGTCCGTAATAGTTTTGAAATTAGAAATCTAAATTCAAATTAGCATCTAATTGCAGCAAATTGGCTATAATCGTGTTGAATTGCAGTAATGATTTAATAACTTGTTTTTGATTAAAACTAGTAGAGTGACCTACTCTCACCACCTCTACAGGTAGTGAGAGTAAGTCACAATAGAGTTTTAGAACGGATATAAAATGCTATCATTTAATCTTGAACAGATAAGAAAGTACTCAAGACAATATGAATACGGAATAAGAAGTACTGAGACTGACCTACATGATGAATTACAACTATATTCATTAATGTCAATGATTCAGGAAGCCGCATCTGTTGATGCAGAAATTTGTGGCCTTGGAGCTGCACAATTAGATCCTAAAAATTTGTGCTGGATGCTTCTTAGAACATCAGTAAGGATACCTAAAATACCAAAATGGCAAGATAAGGTTTTGATTGACACTTGGACGAATGGTGTTGAAAGACTTTTTTCAATAAGAGAATTTGCATTTACTAACCAGAATGGCAATGTTTTAGGAGCTGCGACAACCTCTTGGCTTGTTACAGACAAAAATTCACATCGTCCCCAAAAAATTTCTGTGCTTGCAGACGAGAGGGTAGACAAGAAAAGCCTAAGTGCAATAGGATTCTCTTCTCCCAAAATTGATGAATCTAAAATAACATTTTCTGCTGTCCCAGTTTTTTCAAAAGAAATTGGCTATAGTGAGATTGACCGAAACATGCATGTTAACAATACAAGGTATGTCGCTTGGTGTCTTGATGCAATCGGAACTGCTGGTTTTCCTACTGCTAAATTAATTGGAATAGATATTAATTATATATCAGAGGTTAGAATAGGCGAAACTATTGATTTATATGTTTCAAAATATTCTGAATTTAGTACATGCGAGGAAGCAAAGGATGCAATATTTATAGCCGGGAAGCATCGCGATGACAAAAAAACGGCGTTTCTTGCAGTTTTATTCTGGGACGGGTTGTTGTGAAATTGTTATAATAATGTAATATTATTTGGCGATAATGTATAAAATTTGATTAAAGTTTGCATTCAACACCATTATCTTGTATAATCCCCTTGTCAACAAATTATTTTATGTTGATAGGTTAACTTTGTTGACTAGTAATCTTGCTCTTATGGAGGACAGATGAACTTTACCAAATTATTGATTAAGTACACGCCGGCATATGTTACTTGTGCCTTGATGATAACGATTCTTACAGCACCGATTTTATCGATATCTTTACAACCCACATCGAATCAGGTTTCGGCTAAACAGTTGACTGCATTAAGTGCTCCAACTGACAGCAAACCTGCTGATGTCTATTTTAATCCTTCTGAATATGATATTACCAATTATTCCAGAGATGATGTTTCTCTAATTAACCGTGGAGCAGATTCTGAGGACTTGCTTTTTGGAGCGGTGGATATTGAAGAAGATGGGCAGGATATAGTTGCACCTGAAGATTCAACTTTCAAAGAAGATAATACTGTTGTTTATATTAATGTTGATGAAGCTAATGTTAGAAAATATCCAGGGCTTGATGCTCCGGTTATTGCAGAATATGTAGCAGGTGATAGCCTCCGTCGTACGGGAATTGCAACGGAGTGGTCACGCGTAGTTAACGCTAAGGGAGTAGAAGGATACATTAAATCGGATTTCCTTGATACTAACAAACCCAAACCCACAGCCACACCTACACCTACACCTAAGCCAACAACTGTACCAAAAATTAAACCATCCAAGCCTGCAAGAGCAAATACTCTTGGAGAAGCTATAGCAAAAGAAGCAAAGAAGTATTTGGGAGTTAGGTATCGCGGTGGATATGCAGATCCTTCTAAAGGATTTGATTGCTCAGGGTTTACATCTTATGTGTATAGCCGTTATGGCATAGATACCCCAAGAGGCACATCATCTTATTATGACGCAGGAATTATTATTCCTTACTCGCAGATTGCACCAGGCGATATAATCGCATGGGATACACGTAAATTTGACAGAAGAACTACTATAACTCATGTCAGCATGTATATTGGTGGGGGTATGATGATTCATGCTTCTTCTTCCAACCATTCAGTTGTAGCTGTAAGTGTTGCACAGTATCGTGAATGGGGATGCAAACTTCTTTCTGTTCATAGATTTATTAAAAAATAAGTTACTTATGGAACTGTACGATAAGGTGCAGAGTCTTTGGTAAGTCGCTCGGTTAATACCGGGCGATTTTCTTAGTTCGCCCGACATGGGCAATTGCTATAGGGTGCAAATCCCGAACGGGCTTGGTAGTAGGAGCCGTTAGCCAAAGACAAGGGTGTCCACCGTGAGGCGGAATCTGAAGGAAGTTGGAGGCAAAGTCTCGCACTGAAAGCGGATAGGCAACATTATGCTTGACGAGTTCGACAAGGAATTGGAAAAACGAGGGCATCGGTTTTGCCGATACGCGGATGATTGCAATATCTTTGTGAAAACGAAGAAGGCAGGAAAACGAGTAATGCAAAGTGTTGTTAGTTTTTTGGAAGGCAAGTTGAAATTAAAGGTAAACCGTGAAAAGAGTGCTGTTGCAAGTTCTAGCCGAAGGAAATTTCTTGGATTTTCGTTCTATTTTACAAAGAACAGAGCCCAAATAAGAGTTCATCCGAAATCTTATGCGAGATTAAAAGATAAGATAAAAGGTATAACTGGGCGTAGTAATGCGAAAAGCAGTAGAGTAAGGATAGATGAGCTTAACAAAGCAATTCATGGATGGGTTAATTATTTCCGTATTGCGGACATGAAGACTCAATTACAGGAATTAGCTGAGGGAATTAATCCCTTAGCTCCTACTCGATTAAAAAATCAACAAAACAATGTTAGAAATATTGTTAGAAATGGATAGAAATGCGAACAATTGTGAACTTGTGTTGTTGCTGTTTTGAAATTGATGTATAATAGCAAAGTTGAACTTTTTTATATATTTAATAAAATATGATTTATTAATACAATTCATTTTACAGGAGGAGTCGTAATGATTGAAATTCGTGATTTAACGAAATACTATGGTCCTAACCTTGCAGTGAATAATATCTCATTTGATGTAGAACAAGGAGAGATATTAGGATTTTTGGGACCAAATGGAGCAGGAAAATCTACTACAATGAATATTATAACAGGATTTTTATCAGCAACATCAGGAACTGTTAAAATTAATGGGTATGATATTCTTGAAGAACCCCAAAAAGCAAAAAAATGTATTGGATATCTACCAGAAAATCCTCCGCTTTATATGGACATGACCGTACTTGAGTATCTTAGATTTGTTACTGCATTAAAAGACGTTCCTAAATCTGAGAGATCTAAACATATTGCTGATATTATGAAATTAGTAAGAATTACTGATGTTGCTAACCGTCTTATAAAAAATCTTTCTAAAGGTTATAAGCAAAGAGTTGGTATTGCGCAGGCACTTGTTGGTAATCCGGAAGTGCTTGTTCTTGACGAACCAACTGTCGGACTTGACCCTAAGCAGATTATCGAAATAAGAAGCCTTATTAAGGATCTAGGTAAAAATCACACTGTAATTTTGAGTTCTCATATACTCCCAGAAGTTAGTGCTATATGTGACAGAGTTGTTATTATAAGTAATGGAGCAATTGTTGCTGTAGATACTACTGAGAACCTTTCAAAACAATTTTCCAAAACATCCAGAATTCAAATATCCGTTGAAGGCGCATCGAAAGATATTATGCAGAAGATTCGCCTTATATCGGGAGTAAAGAAAGCGGATCTTATTGGCGATAAAGTTGGTGGCATTTGTGTAATAGCGATAGAGAACGATCCTGATCATGATGTTCGCAAACAAGTATTTTTTGAAATGGCAAGAAATTCCTGGCCAATTCTCGAAATGAAATCGCTTGATCCTACATTAGAGGATGTTTTCCTTCAGGTTACTGCGAATAGTACAAGTATCAAAAAGGGGGAAGTATAAATGAGCCGAATTAATGCGATAGTAAAAAGAGAATTCCAGTCATATTTCAAATCTCCTGTAGGATATATAGTTCTTGCATTTTTCATGTTAATTACAAGTTTCATATTTGTATCGGATCTTCAGAGTCAATATGCAGATGTCGGAACAGTTCTTTTATCAGTTCAGTCGATACTGTTTATGATTGTTGTGCCTATGATAACAATGAGAAGTTTCTCAGAAGAAAGAAAGAATGGTTCAGAAGTTTTACTATTAACTTCACCTGCTTCTATATTTGAAATTGTAATTGGTAAATACCTTGCATCATTGTATGTGCTACTCGTTATGACATCAACTTCTTTTGTTTTTATAATTGTAACGCTTGCTTTTGGAGGAACAATTGATGCTAAAACTGTAGGTGCTTATATTGGATTTATATGCATTGGTGCAGCATATCTTTCTATCGGAATATTTGCCTCTTCTCTAACAGAAAATCAGGTAATATCTGCAATAATTACGTTTGCATCAATTCTGATATTTATGATTTTAGATGGAATTGCATCAATTATGGGTTCAATTGCTTCCACATTTGTTTCAAAAATTAATTTTTTCGGATTGACCGACATTCAGATTGACAGTGTATCAAAAGCTGTTACATCATTTTTGCAATGGCCAAATCCTGCAACACGCCTTAATAACCTAAGTCGTGGAATATTTGAGATTGCGCCTCTACTGTTCTTTGTCAGTTTAATTTCAATATTCTTGTTTTTAACAATGAGAATGATAGAAAAACGTCGTTGGACTCAGAAATAGGTTAAAATCATACATTTGCAGAAATATTATAAAGAATAAGATTAAGGCGGTGGATTTGTGAAAAATAAAGAAGTCTTTTCAAAAGATACAGACAAACAAGAAAAAACAAAGAAAGAAAAAATAGTCAAACCTTCAGATAAAAGAAACAAAAGCCTGAAGATGATATCAGTGTCTTCAGCTATTCTATTTATTGCTATTGTTATAATACTGAACTTAGTATTTGATTCACTTCTTGGAACATCACTTAAATGGGACTGGTCTCAGACAAATATGTTTTCAGTAGGCGATGTAACTAAAGAAATGGTGGGCAAACTTGATAAAGATATTAAAATAGTGGGCCTCTACGAAAAGGGAACTGCGCCAGCTTTTGCAGATGTTGAAATATTGCTTGCCGAATACCAGAAAATTTCCAAAGGTAAAATCACAGTGCAGTATATCGATCCAGTCAAAACACCATCCATATTAAAACAACTTGACCCAGATGGACTCCTTAAGCCTGCCGAGCAGACTTTTGTAGTTCGATGTGATGCACTAAAAAAATCAAAGGTTGTTACTCAAACTGATATATACCAGACAGAAATGGATCAACAGACATACCAACAGAAAATAACTGGAGTTACCGCAGAACAGGCATTTAGTGGAGCAATAGTTTATACAACATCAGCAAAGACTCCTGTTGTTTATATGACTAAAGGACAAGGCGAAGTAGATTATTCAACAAATTATACAACTCTTGTTGCAATTTTGCGGGATAACAATTTCCTGGTTAAAGACCTTGATTTGCTAACAACTAAAACAATCCCTAAAGATGCTGAGCTGCTTTTCATGTTATCGCCTCAAACGGATATCAATAGTTCGGCAAAAGGAATTATTGATGGATATCTAAAAACAGGCAAAGCATTACTGGTAATGTCAGAATACAATAACACAGCATTTCCAGTATTGAATTCATTACTTGCGGATTACAACATCGAAATATCAACTAACCGGATACGCGAGGGTGATAAAGAAAAAAGATATCAGGATGACCCATATACATTCCTTGCAGATGCCCCAGCAAGCTTTGTTACAAAAGAAGCAGTTGCAGCAGGCACATTAATGCAGAATGCACGTGTAATCAATGAACTAAAAAATACAAAAGAATGGATTAAAGTTAATCCAGTATTTCAGACAGGCGCGCAGGGACTTGCAGAAGAAAACGGAAATCCTGACAAAACTGCAGCAGCTTCTGTAGTAAATATTGCAATTGCATCTGAAAATTCAGGAATGGTTGACGGAACGAATGTTAAGAATCCAGCTAAAGTTTTGGTAATTGGCGCTTCTGAATTTCTAGGAGATACTTTATTGAAGACATTGGGCACCCAGGTTTATAATATGTATGCATTTTATTCATCCGTAAGATGGCTTATGAATGTTGAAGATAACAGCCTTATGATAGCTCCAAAACAACTTCCATCTTATCAACTGAAATCCGGTGGACCTACTACATTTTGGATTGCAACAATTATTTGTATAATAATTATTCCAATTGGATTTCTAATTATTGCGTTAATTGTATATAGAAAAAGAAAAAATTTGTAATATGTCTTTAATCGGAGGAATTGAAAATTTATGAAACAATGGAAAATAATTATAGTATTTTCAGTGTTATTAGCACTACTTATTGGAACTTTGGTTGCTACATCTATTCTTAAAAATAATAAAGATACTACAAGCAATGTCTCTCCTACCCCAGCTATTGATCCTGTAATAGCCATTGAAGAGAAGGATGTATCAAAAATAACGATTGAGAATAGCAATGGCAAACTAGAAATTGTTCCTGGTAAAGGCAAAGATGCTAGCGGTAGTGAGACAAGTACCTGGAAATTGTCATATCCTGAAAATATTGTTTTCAGTGAAGCATCCGTTTCATCAAAAATCTCTTTATATACACAAATAACAGCAGAAAAATTAGTTGCTGGTAAAGACGCAAATCTTTCTGAATTTGGATTAGATAAACCTTTAGCAACAGTATCTGTTTATTTAAAATCAGGTGTAACAAAGAAAATTTTATATGGTAATGAGACCGCTTCAATAGGGGCAAATTATGTTATGCTTGAAGGTTCTGGCAGAATTTGCACTACGGGGTCTAGTAATGTTAGTGCTGCAAAAGCAAGTGTTCTTGATTTCCTTGATACGAATGTTTTAAACAGCATAACAGTCGCTGACACAATGAATTTAACTTTTAAAAGAGCAAAGGACAATCTTTTATTCACAGCAAAATCTAATAATAATGCTTCTGCTGATGGACAAACACCTGCGACATGGCAAATAATAACTCCAATTAAAATCGAAGCTAATGCAGAGGGTTATAGTGTTCTTCTAGATCAGTTAACTAAGATAACAGCTGACTCATTTATTGAGAATGCCCCGAAAGATTTTGCAAAATACGGACTTGATAAGCCAGCATACGAGTTTGCGATTGCATCTAAAGATAAGACTATTAAGTGCATCCTTGGCGGTAATGCAGGGAATGGATCATTATATGCATATAGTGATTATGTCAAGGCGGTTTTTATTATTAACTCCGGTTCGCTCACACTAATTGATAAGCCTTTTGTAGAAATGATTAATTCCTTTGTTCATATGGCTTCAATTTGGGAAGTTAAAGCAATTGATATAAATATTGATGCACAAAACATTAGATGTGATATTGTTGACAGTCAGGATAAAGATACGAAGTCTGACTTTAAAGTCAACGGCAAAGATGCAAATGTAATGAGCAGCAGTGAAGATTCTTACTTCCGTGGATTTTATCAGTCCATTATAAGCATTTTCATTAAAGGGATTGATGTCGAAGCAAAACCTGAATATATCCCTACTATTTCGATTAGTTATACAATGATTGATGTGAAGAAAAATATTAAACTGGATTTTGTTAAAAGAGATGAATTGACCTATTTCGTTTTTAAGGATAAAATATATCAAGGATATTATGTTAACAAAGATGATTTTTATTCAGAAAAAACAGGTGATGAGGGAATCCTTCCAGCATACAAAATTTTATTGGATGCAATGCAAAAGCAAGTTGGAGGGATTTATAAATAGCAAAAGAGTCTTCAATTTTCTTGTTTTTATTGAGCAGCACGATAATCTCTTTGGTTAATGATTGGAGCAGATATTATGGGTTTGGTTCAAAAACGGAGAAATAAAAATAGAACAGGCTTAATAACGCTTGTTTGTCTAGCAGTAATTCTAATGATTGCGTCAGTGGTATTGGCTCTTCGATTTCCTAAAGAAGATGGCTGGGCTTCAACTAGTGAACCTGACATTAATAACCCAACTAAAACAGGCTTTGCTTGCGATACAATCGAAGCCCAGAAACTATATCCATTTGCTAATGGTCTTGTGAAGGTCAATAAGGACAGGGTTTCATTTCTGGATTTAAAAGGTAATGAAATATTTGGCGAAGTAATTGATATGGATGCGCCATTTTGTACTATAAGTTCAAAGAGGGCTTTTATTGGTGATTCAAATGGATTCCAGTATATTGTTATTGATTCATCCAAGGTTCTTTATAAATCAACAATTAAGGGAACGATTGATTATGCTTCAATAAATGAAGATGGTTATGTGGCAATTGTAGCAGATGAACCTGGAGTCAAGGGCGTAGTTAAAATTCTTAATCCGGAGGGTGATGGTCTTTTTACATGGCAATCTGCTGAATCCGGATATATATTATCTTCAAAAATTAATCCAACTTCAAACAGAGTAGACATATCACTTTCTAATACTGATGGTGCAAGAGTATCTCCAATTCTAAAAAGCTTTGGAATAGATGGCGCAGCAAAAGGTCAATTTATTTCACAAACTAATGACTTGTTACCGATTATCTTGTATGACAAGGACAAGGATGTTGTTATGTGTGGGTCTTCAAGAATAATTGCATTTGATGGAATAAAAGAGAAATATAGCATTTCATTCTTAAAGATATATACTGTTGTCTCTTCGGATTATGGAATTTTGCTTATAGCAAAAACACAAAATAGTGACAAACCTATGTTTTATGTGCTTGACTCAAAAGGTGCAACTAGTCCGGGAATTGAATTATCTGACGAGGTTTCAGAAATTGCTGTTAAAGGGTCTGTTGCAGCTATAGGGTCAGGAAATACAATCATTGGCGTTTCGATTAATAACAAGAAAGTTATTTCACGAAACCCTATTAGTGCATCCCCGATAAGAATTGCTTTTTCATCTACTTCAAATCAGCTAATTATTGTAGCAAGAGATGGTGTTACTACCTGTACACCATGAAGATATTAGTAAGTAAATAACAAAGTGGTACTAAGTATATATATAATTTTAATGGCATAAAGAACTTACTAAAAGTAAACATTAAACTTTAGTTTAAAAAATTGGAGGATAAAACTTGTGACTATCAAATTTGAGAAAAGATCCGAGATTGATAATGAGTATAAGTGGAGACTCGAAGATGTTTTTGAGTCAGACAATCATTGGGAAAAAGCTCTGGAAGAGCTAAAAAATCCTATTGAAAAACTTTTGACTTATAAAGATAGGGTTTCTGAGAGTGCAATAACACTTGCGGAAGTATTAGAAATTGATCAGGAATGTTCTATACAGATTATGGAGCTTTACGCGTATGCAAAGATGAACAAAGACCTTGATAACTCAAACCCTGTGTATCAGGCAATGTACGATCGCATTGTAGGTGAATATTTCCAGCTTTCAGAGAAAACATCTTTCATTGCACCTGCAATTTCAAAAATTGATGAAATGATTTTACGCAATTGGATTGAAAGCGAACCACGACTTTATGTTTATAGCCATTCGCTGGATAACATCATCCGCAACAAGGCACATATTCTTTCCGAAAGAGAAGAAATGATTCTTTCACAGATTGGGCCGATGGCGGATGGAATTGAAGAAGCATTTTCAATGATGAACGATCTTGAGCTTGATTTCGGCGAAATCGATCTCGGAAATGGTGAAAAAACAGCACTTACTCATGGTAAATTCGGCATATATCGTGAACACGAAGATCGAAATATAAGAATGCAGGCATACGAAAAAATGCATCTGGCATACAAAAGGTTTGGGAATACAATTGCTGCTCTTTATACAAGCAATGTTAAGGGCGATGTGTTTTTCACTAAAACGAGAGGATATTCATCTTGTCTTGATAAGGCTTTATTTGCAGATAATCTTCCTGCTGAAATATACACTGAACTAATAGAAGCTGTTCATCAGGCTGCTCCAACATTTTACAGATATCTTGCTCTTCGTAAAAAACATATGAATCTTGATGAACTTCATCTTTATGACTGCAGTGTACCGCTTGTTGAAACCCCTGTTAAGGAATATGATTTCGAAAAAACAAAAGACATTTTAAGAAAAGGTTTGTCACCACTAGGCAAAGCATACATTAAAGATACTGAAAAACTATTTTCTGACAGAGCAATCGATGTCTATGAAACAACAGGCAAAACAAGCGGCGCTTATGCCTGGGGGACTTATAGGAGCCATCCATATATGCTTCTAAATTGGAGCGGACGATTAAATGATGTTTTTACTTTTGCTCACGAAACAGGGCACTGCATGCATTCTTATTATTCAAATCGTAATCAAGAATATGCTAATTCCCACTATCCTATTTTCCTGGCAGAAATTGCTTCAACTGTAAACGAAAATGTTTTATTAAGGTATCTGATTGAGCAATGTGATGTAAGTTCTTTATCCGGAAAGAAAGAAAAAGCTTATCTTGTCAATTATTTTCTTGAGGGTGTTAAAAATACAGTTTTCAGACAAACAATGTTTGCAGAGTTCGAATGGATGGTTCATTCTAAAATAGAGAATGGACAAGCAGTTACATCATCTGTTCTATGTGAAATATATACATCTTTGCTTAAAATGTATTTTGGTGAAGGTGTTATAATCGATGAGTATATGCAATGGGAGTGGGCCAGAATACCTCATTTTTATAATGCATTCTATGTTTATAAATATGCTACAGGATTTTGTGCTGCTGCAAAAATAACAGATCAGCTTTTTGAAGAAGGTGATATTGCGATAGATCGCTATCTTGAGTTTCTTTCCGCCGGTGGCAAAAACTATCCCGCTAAAACATTGGGTATCCTTGGAATCGACATGACAAAGCCTGATGCAGTAATTAGCACAATGGAAGAATTTGAAAAGGACGTACATATATTGCAAGAATTACTGTTGCAGATAGAAGAAGATGAGAAAAACATCGAGAAAAACATGAAGAAAACATGAAGAAAACATGAAGAAAACTTTAATAAAAATTATAATCATTAAGAAAAAAGTAAGAAAAGAGTAAAAAAAGAGTAAAAAAAGAGTAAAAAAAGAATATGAAAAGAATATGAAAAGAATATGAAAAGAATAAAAAAAGAATAAGAAAAGAGTAATTAAAAAATCAAATAACATTAAGAAAAGAATATGAAAAGAATAAGAAAAGAATAAGAAAAGAGTAATTAAAAAATCAAATAACATTAAGAAAAGAATATGAAAAGAGTAAGAAAAGAATATGAAAAGAGTAATTAAAAAATCAAATAACATTAAGAAAAGAATATGAAAAGAGTAAGAAAATAATA
>JBBQKF010000040.1:0-26731 GCA_038326615.1 Saccharofermentanales bacterium
AAAAGAAAACTTTTACGATTAAAACCAAGCCACGCAGAGAGCGCTCGAAAAAAAGTGTCATGCTCACCTAGCTTGCGCCATTCGTTTACAACTTTCTTGTCTAGCAGTTTAAAGTCAGATGCATTTTCAAGATTATATCCCGAAGCTTTGCTAAAGAATTTATAAAAAAGAACGGCATTCAATTTTTGCCCCATCGACTCTTTGCCACGGTTGGATTTAACTCCTTCGACAATATCGAATTTTTCTTTTTCCCACACATTAACCATCATGGGGATGTATTCCGGAGGATGCTGCAAATCACCATCCATAAGAATAACTGCGTCGCCCGAAGAGTAATGAAGTCCCGCGCAGATTGCGGCTTCCTTACCGAAATTACGTGAAAACCTTATTGCCTTCACAACGCCTGTGTATCCACCTTCGTTTTGAGGCCGACGATATTGTGCGCACTGCTCGATTGCTTTCCATGAATGGTCATTTGAACCATCGTCAACAAGAATAATTTCAAAGTCATAATTAAACGAATCAAAAATAGGAGTTACAACCCCTATTGTGACTGGAATCTGTTTTTCTTCATTGTAGAAAGGAATAATGAGGGATAATTTCACGTAAAAATCCTCCTGATAAAATATTTATTTTAAAAAAGCATAAACAGTCAATCGCTAAAAACCTATATACAGTCAAACACTAAAAATCCAAATAAAATAAGCCTCCAATGAAAAATTGGGCTTTATATTATAAGAGATTCATTAAGAATGATTGTACCATAAATTTTTCTGAATTCAAAAATTTTAACAAAAAAGTGATAAATTTCTTAACATTAGTTGAACAAAACAAATCATCTTAGTGGTATAATCAGTATATAGTTTTGCCATAGAGGACAAAACTAATCAGCAGAATTCATACTAAACTTGAAATCTGCTGTGATTTTGCGTTTAATTATACAAATAATTACAAGGTTGATATTACGTTTGAAAGAAACGAAATCAGGATTGGAGATATAAATGGGGATATGTGCAATTGTTATGGCGGCTGGTGAAGGTAGGAGGATGAAGTCCAAAAAATGTAAGTTCGTCCAAAAAACTGCTGGCAAGCCAATTGTTATTTGGGTTAAAGAAGCACTTTGTGAAGCAGGCGCTCATGAACAGGTTTATATAGTAGGACATCTTCAGGAGCAAGTGCGCCAGGTTCTAGGTGAGGATGTTGCTTTTGTTCTTCAGGAACAGCAACTTGGAACAGGACATGCAGTAATGCAGGCATCGCCATTCCTTGAAGGCAGAATGGGAGCAACTCTTGTAATCAGAGGGGACACACCACTTATTACAGCACAAACTTTAAGAAATGTAATCACATATTTTGAAACAGGCAATTATTCGGCAGTAATTATAACTACTGACACTAATGAATCAACTGGATATGGAAAAATAATCCGTAACGTGCAAGGTGATGTTGTCAAAATTGTAACCACGAATTCATATCCAGGCGAAAGAAGCGGTATTTTTGAGGGTAATTCAAGCATGTACTGTTTTGATACAGCACTACTGGTTTCTGTTCTTGGACGAATTGGCTGCAAGAGTGGTAACGAGGAATATTGTCTTACAGATGCTATCGAAATTCTGATAAATGATGGACGCAAAGTTGGTGCATATAAAGCGCCATTTGAGGAGACCGTTGGAGTTCATGATAAATTTCAATTAATGCAGGTTTCAAAACTCCTTAATAAAAGAATATGCAGGAATCACATGAAAGAAGGCGTAACGATTGTTGACCCTGATACCACATGGATTGAGGCATCTGTGAAAATCGGCTGCGACTCGGAAATTCTTCCGAACACAATTCTTGAAGGAAATACAGTTATTGGAGAAGATGCTGTAATTGGTCCTAATTCACGACTAACGGATGCAAAAGTTGAAGACGATGTGGTAATATATGATTCTATTGTTGCTGGAAGCACTGTTAGGACTGGTGCATGTATCGGACCGTTTTCTTATATTAGACCGGGAACAGATATCGGAGCTCATGCAAGAATCGGAAATTCTGTTGAAATTAAAAATGCACGAATTGGCAATTACACAAAAGCACTCAATCTTTCATATATTGCAGATGCTGATATAGGAGATAATGTTAATTATGGAAGTGGATGTATAATAGCAAATTACGACGGAAACACCAAAAATAGGACAAAAATCGGAGACAATTCTTTCATTGGAAGTAATAGTAATCTTATTGCTCCAGTACAGATTGCAAATGATACTTACATAGCTGCGGGCTCAACTGTTACTGATGATGTACCACCTTACGGCATGGCAATTGCAAGATCAAGACAGCTTGTAAAAGAAAATTGGGTTTTAAACAAAAACAGACTTAGAAGTCAAAAAGAAAAACTTTAGCATAATCCTCCGGCTTACACTAAAAAACCATAAAATAAACAAATATAAAAGCCGGATTTTTTTAGAAGATTCTGGTAACACCATTTATTAAGAATAAAATGCAGATGAGAGGAAACAATAGATGCAGAGCACTTCACCATGGTTGATTGTCGGACTTGGCAATCCTGGCGCAAAATACGAAAAAACATGGCACAATGCCGGATTTTTATCAATTGAATATATAGCGCAAAAACACAAAATAAAGCTTGATCGCATTAAATTCAAAGGTGTATATGGGCAGGGTGTGATTAATGGTGAAAAAGTGATTTTGTTAAAGCCATCCACATTCATGAATAATAGCGGTGAATGTGTTCAGGAAGCTGTTTCATTCTTTAAGATTCCACCAGATAAGTTAATTCTGATTTATGATGACATTGATGTTGAGCGTGGAGTTATTAAGATTCGTCCAAATGGGAGCGCTGGCACTCATAATGGAATGCGTTCTGTAATTTCTCATCTTAATTGGCAGGATTTTCCAAGGCTCCGCGTGGGAATAGGGCCATTACCAGAAAGATGGGCAATAGTTGATTATGTTTTATCAGAAATTTCAAGCGATTATCAAGCCGCGATGTTTGACAGTTTCAAAAAAGCTGGTGAAGCTTTGGAAGCTATGATTGCAAAAGGCATTGCACCTGCTATGAACTTATTCAACGGCAAGGAAAAACCTGCAAAGAAAGATAATTCCACATCTAATTCTACTACTGCAAAAAACACTACTTCGAATACTAACGAAAAGAGTCAGGATTTTTAAATGGCGATAGTAACAAACGAAAAATTATTCTCATATGCCTCGAAAGATCCAAGCTATTGCATTTTGCGGGATCACATTAAATATGACCGCAAAGGGGTAATCAATGTTACAGGTCCTACAGATTCGTTGAAGAATTATCTGTGGATGGCGCTTGCGCGAGAAACAGGCAAAAAGCCCTGTATTCTTGTTTCTGATGAACTTCGAGCCAGAAGTGTAGCTGAAGAAATCAAAGAATATATGCATGGGAATATCCTAATTTTCAGACAAAGAGAATTAAATCTGGTAGATGCAGATGCATCAAGCAGAGAAGCGGAAATTGAAAGACTTTCTGTTTTGAAGAATTTGATTTCAAACGAATTTGACGCACTTATAATAACCGGAGGCGGTGCCCTCTCTAAACTTATGCCGGCT
Organism: Saccharofermentanales bacterium; assembly: GCA_038326615.1. Classification (GTDB taxonomy): domain Bacteria; phylum Bacillota; class Clostridia; order Saccharofermentanales; family UBA5734; genus JBBQKF01. The sequence goes on from JBBQKF010000040.1 coordinate 3,589, forward strand.
ACGGATTTTATAAACAAAATAATTTCTGTGGCTGTTGGAAGCCAGATGCAACCAGATGACCTTAGTAACAAATTACTCGAATTGGGATATGAAAGAACACGGCTGGTAGAAGGTCCAGGTCAGTTTGCACAACGAGGAGACATTATTGACATTGTTCCGCCAGGAATGGGTATTGGCGCATCTGATGAGAAAAAGGGAATCAGAATCAGTTTTTACGATGATGAAATTGATGCAATAAAAATATTTGACATTGTTTCACAAAGATCAATTGAAATGGTTAAGGAAATTAAGTTTGGACCTGCTCGTGAGCTTTTGATAGGCAAGTCTCAAAGAGGAGAAATTGCAACAGCAATTCTTGAAATTAAACCAACAACAGGAGCAGAAATAAAAAGACGTGATGCACATAAAATTGAAGAAGGCATAGTATTCCCGGGTCTCGACAGGTATCTGTCTGTCATATACCCACAAGCACAGACTATATTCGACTATCTGTCCGGTACAGACGTATTTATTGTTGCTGACGAGCTTTTACATATAAAAAATAGGATGGACGCATATCTTGCGGATTTTTACGAAAGATTCAAAGTTCTTTTATCAAAAGAAGCAATATTACCATGTTCACAGGATGCTCTTTTTAAAGGCGTTGAAATATTAATACAACTCGAGAAGAAGAACCAGATTCTGCATTTTGCCATGATTCCTTCTTCTGGAAACGGCTTCCCAAAAGCGAAAGAAATTACCATTTTAGGAAGGGAGTGTGATTCCTATAGGGCAAAAGAAAACTTACTTATACGTGATGTAAAAACAAGGCTTGAGGAAGGTCTGGAAACAATTCTGATGGTTTCGAATGAGGCAAGACAAGCGAAATTAAAGGGTTTGTTTGACGATGAGGCTGTTGTTGCTAATTTTGCACAAATTACTTTGAAAAATGGTTTTGAATATAAAGCTGCATCGGTTCTATTTGTGGGAAGTAATCAGATTTTTGGATCTGAAAGGCCGTTAAAGAAACGTCATAAAAAGGGCATGAAAATTGACCTTTTCAGCGATCTTCGTCCAGGAGATTTGGTTGTTCATGAGGCGCACGGTGTAGGAAAATATATTGGGCTTATGAATATTGAATCCGGAGGAATAAAGCGCGACTACCTAAAAATAGAATATCATGGATCTGACACACTTTATATTTCAATGGAAAACTTTGACCAGATTCAAAAATATGTAGGCTCAGAGGGGCGTGAACCTAGGCTTTCGAAACTTGGCGGACAAGAATGGAATAAGCTAAAAGAGAAGGCGAGAGATTCAATTAAGAAGCTAGCCACGAATCTTGTAGCTCTATACGCTGAACGCATGGCGAGGAAAGGGAACAAGTTTGCTGTCGATACAGTCTGGCAACAAGAATTTGAAGACAATTTTCCATATGAAGAAACCGCAGATCAAGTTAAAAGCATAGAAGAAATTAAAACAGATATGGAATCTGACAAGGTAATGGATCGACTTTTGTGCGGTGATGTTGGATTTGGTAAAACTGAAGTAGCTTTCAGGGCAGTTTTTAAATGCATAATGGATGGAAAACAAGCGGCAATTCTTGTCCCCACAACGGTTCTTGCGCAGCAACACTACGAAAATCTTAAAGCACGTTTGTCGAGTTTTCCTGTTAGTGTTGGCCTTTTAAGCCGATTTGCATCGGATGCAATGATCAAAAACACAAAAAAGGAAATAAACTCTGGAAAACTAGATGTTGTCATAGGAACGCACAGAGTTTTATCAAACGATATTAAATTCAAAGATCTTGGCCTTCTTGTTGTTGACGAGGAACAACGCTTCGGAGTAGATCATAAGGAGCACCTAAAAGAACTCTTTCCGCTTGTGGATGTTTTGACACTGACTGCTACTCCCATTCCAAGAACTCTTCATATGTCAATGGCTGGAATCAGGGATATAAGTGTTCTTGAAGAACCTCCTTTGGATAGAAGAGCTGTACAGACTTATGTTATGGAATATGACGAAGATATAATTGCAGAAGCGTTATTGAGAGAAATTTCACGTAAGGGGCAGGTTTTCTATCTTTTTAATGATACTCGCAGGATGAACGAAAAAGTAGCAATGATTGAACGAATGATTCCAGGAGCAAGGATTGCTTATGCTCATGGAAAAATGGGAGAGCGTCAGCTTGAAGATATCATTAATACATTTATTCGTGATGAAGCGGATGTGCTTGTTTGTACAACCATCATAGAATCTGGAATTGACATGCCAAATGTAAACACTATAATCGTCGAAGATGCAGATCGTTTAGGACTTGCACAACTTTACCAGTTAAGAGGAAGAGTTGGACGCTCTGATCGTCAGGCTTATGCTTATGTTACATATAGAAGAGATAAGATTTTGACTGAAATTGCTGAAAAAAGGTTAGCGGCAATTCGTGATTATACAGAACTTGGATCAGGATTTAAAATAGCTTTAAGGGATCTTGAGGTTAGAGGCGCCGGAAATCTTCTTGGTGCTGAGCAACATGGCAATCTTGATGCTATAGGATATGATCTTTATTGCAGGATGCTTGAAGAAGAAATAAAAATGCAATCCGGTAAAACCGAAGCGCCAAAACTTCAGGCAGGTGTAGAAATTGAAATCGACGCGTATATTCCCGCAACATATGTCCCAGATGAAGGGCAAAGAATGGATATGTACAGACGGCTTGGAGAAATTGCAGGAAGAACAGCTTATTATGATGTGCTCGACGAATTGTCCGACCGTTACGGTGACTTGCCGAATCAGATTCTGATGCTGGCAGATATTGCATATATAAGGGCAATTGCTTCTGAAATAGGATTTTCAAGGGTTTGGGAAAAGAGCGGATCTATTATTTTCCAATATGCAGATGGAATAAAGCCTGATATGAAGATGATTTCAATTTTATTAAACATACCAGCATATAAAGGAATGATTCTTTTTAATGCAGGCACAAAGCCGTATCTTGTTTTTAGGAATGCTGCGCGAATTAAGTCGAAAGCGCCAGAACAAATCCGCACTTTATTTATGGAATACGAAAAGATTTCTGCGGAAGAAAAATAGTATTTATATAACAACGTAAATTCATAAGAATAAATCTGAATAAATCATATAGGTAATTATAGAAATGTTGAAATTATATTAAGAATATATTAAAAATAAGCATTCTGATATAAAAATTCTCCCAAATATATTAAGATAGAAGAAACATAAAAAAATTACATTTATTTAATGAATGTGGGGGTATTTTATATGCAACTTAAGAGAAGTCTATTTGGTGGTTATAAAAAAAGAATGACCGATGAATTTATAAAAAACCTTACCGAAAACGAGGAAAATGCACAAGCAAGAATAGCATTGATCGAAAGCGAATTACGTCTGCTTAAGGATTCTTCACAGCGTAACCTTGAATCCGTTCAAGCTGAACTTTTGATGAAGCACAAAAGCATTGCAGATTTATCAAAAATTATTGAAGAAAAAAGCTCACAGCTTCTTTTAATACAACAAGAAATTGAAGATACTAAATTGGAAGCAGAAGAAAAGATAAAAGAAAATATCGCAATAATTGAGGAAAATCATAAATTGAAAAGTGATAACGAAAACGAACAACTACAGGAAAAGATTTCTTTTCTTGAAACGCAATATTCACAAATGGCTGATAAAGTCAGGGCTAATGACGAACAAACTCGCAAAATTGGTCAGATTTATATTGATGCATATAATTATACAGAAAAAATGAAAAAGAAAACCAGAGATTTGCTAAATGATGAAATCGATCGAATTTTCGCTGATCTCTATAGTGTGCAGGATCAGTTTGAAGCTTTTTCAGGACAAATAAATCTTAAGAAAAGGACTCTTAAACAACTTTCAAGAGAAATGAGTGAAGTTCTTCAAACCTTAATTGTTAAGGTAGATAGTCTTGACCAGGAACAAATAAATCCTCAATCACCACTCGTTTCTATTAAAGCAGCTTCTGACAGAATATATATAAAAATCAGTAAAATATTTGAATCGGAAGACTTTGAAGATCAACAAGTAAATGAACAACCTAAAACTGCTAATACTCAAAAGGATATTGAACAACCCAAAATCCCTAATGATCCGCAGATTAATATACTCCCTGAAACCGAACCTGCCAATGAAGAAGAGTTTTTGACGGATTACGAAACTCAGATAAATGACCTCCGAAAACTTGTCATAAAGCAACAGGAATTGCTCGAAATCCATTCGAATAAGGCAATAGAAAAAGGAGAAAGCCTTATAAAATCAATTAGCCCAGAGATGTCTGATTTAAATGAAAATGAACAAGCCCCTATTCCTGCCATTGAATCGAAAAATGATGTAGAAGAAATTTCCGAAAATGATGTAGCTTCAAATTTCGATGTGACGGATTTGGAAGAAAATAGTCCGAAAGATCAAAATGTTATGAAATTTTCATATAATGAATTAAACGCAGAAAGTGATGATTCAATACTTGGGATTTCGGATGCTGACTCAACTTCGAATTTGACCCCGAAAGATGAAAATGAAAATAGTGAAGGGATTGTCAATAGATTTGAACGAGAAAAAAAAGAAAGAGATAACTATAGCAGATATTTTGAAGAAATAGGGAAAAAATACTCAAAAGACATATCAGACTCATACCCAGCATATATTAAGGAAACCGACAAGCCATCTATTATGATGAGTAAAGAAAATGAAACAACTGAAGAATTGTCTGCAAACGAAGAATTGTCAGGAAATGCAAAAGAAGAGTCCGAAGTGTTACCATCAAAGAGGCCAAGCATTAAAGATATCCTAAATAAATATGCTAATATGAAATAACAATTATCTGAAAAACTTCCAATAATTGTATATTATTCAATGCCAATTGACCGGATCACCCAACAATAAATGATATAATATTAGCAACCATATATTTGGTGTGGAGGGAATATGGCAATTGGCTATGCTTGTCTAGTAATTGGTGAAGAAACTATTAAACTTACTAGTTGCAACCTTAAAACTGCAACTCCTGAAAGACTTGAAAGCATATCACGTCATAATCTAAGCGCTCTTGATCAGATTATCGACTATAATATTAAAAACGAAATTAAGCTTTTTCGTATCAGTTCAGATATTATTCCACTTGCATCTCATCCAATAAACAAACTGGACTGGACTAACTTGTTTAAAGAACAATTTGATGCTTTAGGCAAGAAGATAAAGGATTCTGGGATACGGGTTTCTACTCATCCTGGGCAATATACAGTATTAAATTCTCCAGATGATAAAATTGTTTCAAATGCAGTTGCAGACCTAAAATATCATGCAGATTTCATGGATGCGCTAAATCTTAGCTCTGAATGTAAGATAATACTTCATGTTGGGGGAGTTTATGGGGATAAAGATACTGCAATTGAAAGGTTTGCACGCAACTATCTTAGTTTGCCACCAAATATAAAAGCAAGAATCATAATAGAAAACGATGACCGGTCATACAACATTGAAGATGTCTTAGCGATATCCTCTAGCCTTAAAATTCCTGTCGTATTTGATAATTTACACCATAAAGTTTGCCCGCCAAGTATTATAAAATCTGAAAAAGATTGGATTCAACTTTGCAGCAAAACATGGGGCAAAAAAGACGGAAAGCCAAAAATCCATTTTTCAATTTCAAAATCATCAAAAGAAGCAAGATCGCATTCTGATACGATAGAAGCATTGGAATTCTATTCATTTTATCAGACCATTAAGGAAGAGAATGTCGACATAATGCTCGAAGTGAAAGACAAAAACATTTCTGCTGTTAAATGCCAAAATATCACTAACTCGAAATTACATGTTAATAAAATTGAAAATGAATGGGCTCGGTATAAGTACTACTGTTTAAGTAAATCCGCAAATATATATAGGGAAATCCGAGAATTGTTAAAATCCAAAGAAGATTTGAACAATTTTCACTTACGAGTTCAAAACATTATTAACTTTGGTGTAAAAAAATCAATGTCAACATCTGGATGTGAAGAAGCAAATGCAACATTCACAGAATTAAGTTCATGGGAAAAACATACTTTAATTGCATTAAGATTCTATGAACTAGTAGAATTTTGTGCAAAAATCCCTGAGGATAAAGGCGCTGAAGTAAATGCATGCGAGCATGTCTGGGGTTATTTCAAGAAAGTATGTACCCCTGCAGAAAAGTTCAGATTCTGCAAACTAATAAACGATTACAAATCAGACAAAACCAAAATTGCAACAGTTAAAAATTTCCTGCTGCGTTTGGCAAAAAAGTATGATGTAGAGTATCTGCTAAAAACATTTTATTTCTATTTGTAATTATAATGTTTTAATGTTTATGCCAATAATATGTTTTGTTCGATATATATCGATGATATAATCTACAATACATTAGATGCTGTGATAAGCTATTTCATAGCTGATTAAATAATTGAAAATATGAAAACCATGAGACAGAAGAATGAATTGGCTGTGTAGATCAAAAAAAATCAAAGTGCATTAGGGCTTGAACACAAACTCTCATTGAAGTACAATGGTAATGAAATGTAATTAAATCTAAGTAAAAAGGTTATTTAAAAAACGCGATGAGAAAGTGAACAATCCGAAATGCAAACAGAATCTTTGAAATGCAAGGTTATGGCACCTGCAAAAATAAATCTTTCACTTGATATAACCGGCAAAAGAGAAGATGGGTATCATCTTCTTAAAACCGTAATGCAAACGATAAAACTATTTGACACAATAACAGTTTCAATAGAAGAAAAAACAAACGAAAATGATTCCATAATTAAAATAACAGCAGATAAACCAAAATTTCCATGCGACTCAAGAAACACTTGCTATAAGGCTGCAGAGAAATTTATTTTTGCAATGAGCGAAGAGCAAAGTGAAGAGTTCCTTGGAACAAACAAATTCCTATTAATTCATATTGAGAAGAAAATACCACAAGCCGCGGGGCTTGCAGGTGGAAGTGTTGACGCGGCAGCTGTATTAGTAGCACTAAACAATCTGTCAAATCAGATGTTTTCTGAAAAAGAACTTTCGCAAATTGGAGTAAGAGTTGGTGCAGATGTTCCTTTTTGTCTTACAGGTGGAACTTGCTTATGCGAAGGAATAGGTGAAATTCTATCCCCAATAACACCACTTAAAGAAATCCCGGTAGTGCTTGTAAAACCAGATTTTGGAGTCTCAACTCCTTGGGTTTTTTCTAGAATAAATTTAAATTATTTAGGCAAAAGACCAGACACTCAAAGTGTAATAGATGCCATATTAAGGAAAGATTTAACAAGTTTATTTGACAATACTGCAAACGTACTTGAATCAGTGACTTTGCCTTCATACCCAGTGCTTTTGGATATTAAGAACGCATTGACTTTGTTTGGTGCTAAAGGTGCGATGATGAGCGGGAGTGGTCCCACGGTTTTCGGAGTTTTCGAAACCAGAGAACAGGCAAATGACGCCGCCGAAAAGATGAACGAAATTCCATATTTTTCAGGATACACAACAATCGTAACAGAAACATTTGATGGCGGACCTTTAATTTCCTAATAATCCAAGTCAATGAATACCGTCGAATTGACATTATTATGGAATAACAATAGTTTAAAAATATTTTACTAGTTTGATAACTAACTAAATAGCAAGTTGATCGATTAATAAACCGTTGTGAGAGCAGTCTCGCAAAAAACCACATATAGAAAGGGAAGCTTTAATGCCATACATTAACCACAAAAACGCTGCTGGTGATGATGCATCGCAAAATAAACCATCACAAAAGAAAGCACCACCAAAGAAAGCATCACAGAAAAAGGTGTCACAGAAATCCCCGACTTTAAGAAGAGTGCTTTCAGCAATTGTCATGATTGCAGTGGTTATTGCAGTAATTGAAATATATGCCTTTGTCGAAAAATCGCTATATAATAAAAATCATGACACCTCCCAGTCGAACCTTTCGTCAATCTCATCAATTGTAAATAACACATCAACAAATGCTATTTCGAATAAACCGTCTCCTTCGCCTACCCCTTCTCCAATACCGGATTTAACTGCAAAGGCAGTGATAACGAGCGTAGGGGATATAATATTGCATCAGGCAGTTATTGATGGTGGACTTCAAAAAGATAATAAATACGATTTTAATCCTATTTTTGAATATGTTAAGCCATATTTTGACAATTCAGATTATACAATCGCAAATTATGAAGGCGCTTTAAACGGACCTAAATACTCAGGCTATCCTATGTTTAACGGACCGGACGAAATTGCGACAGCCCTTAAAAATGCAGGGGTTGATATGGTTACTACAGCAAACAATCATTCGTTTGACAGAGGCCTTGCTGGGCTAAAGCGAACTCCACAGGTTTTCGCGAAAGAAGGAGTTGCTGTTATTGGAACGCGTACTATTGCTACTGACCCAAAGTTTCAGATAGTAGAAATCAATGGAATTAAAATTGGTATAACGGGATATACCTATGAAACTGCAGGTACCGAAACGAACAAAGCACTTAATGGAATGATATTGCCAAAAGAAGCTCAGGATCTTGTAGACTCTTTTAACCCTTCAAGAAAATCTCTTTATGATGAGGACAAACTCGAAATGGCAAAAAGAATCCAAGATATCAAAGCTGCCGGAGCCGAATGTGTAATATTTGTTTTACACTGGGGGATAGAGTACAAGACAATTTCTAATACAATACAAAAAAGCCTTGCACAATTTTTATCCGATCAAGACGTCGATATAATCTTTGGGCATCACCCTCACGTTTTGCAGGAAATATCAGTTCTGCCTTCAAAGGTTACTGGCAAGAATACTTTGGTTTACTATTCTATCGGAAACTTTCTTGCCAACATGGGCTTTTCGACTCACAGCACTAATGGATATGCCGAAGACGCAATCATTGCAAAGGTTAGCATCGAAAGAGACAAGGCTGGCAAAGTATATGTTACAAAAGGCGAGTATGTTAAAACTTATGTGTATAAAAAGAAAGTCGGAGCGAAAACTTTTCACAAAATAATTCCTGTTACCGCTGCCATTTTATCACCGTCACTATTTGACTTCGGCAATTCAATATCAATTATTAAAAACTCCTCTGTCAGAATTGAAAAAGTTTTTGAAAACAATCAAAACCCCAGCAAGGTAATTACAATTTCAGAAGCTAACTGACGAACAATTTTAGAAGAAATTGACGATTATTCGTTTTGTTCAAGTTTATGTAAATCATGCATTTTACTTTTTATCATCCCAAATAACTCTAAACGATATCAATCTACTATGGATAATTCTAATATTGCTAATTGTTGTTATAGATCTCTAAAAAAGTCGATAGCTGACAGTTAAATTTTATATAATTTTAAAAACCGTCCTAAAAATCCTTCTTTCTATCTGTATTTGAGAACAAAATCCATTTAAATCTCTTGAGCGCCCGAAAAAATAAAAAAAGGTTGACATAATGCCCATTTCCCTTGTATAATCTTAAAGCTAATGAAAATGAATACCATGGAGGAAGAAATATATGCTTAGAACTTTTCAACCAAAGAAAAGACACAGAAAGATGGAACACGGTTTTAGAAAACGTATGGCAACAGCCGCAGGTAGAGATGTCCTTAGAAGACGTAGGCTCAAAGGAAGAAAGAAACTTACAGCTTGAGGACCGCAATCTTGTGGTCTTTCTCTTTTTATGGGTTCGCCGTGAGAGGAGTCTTTAGAAAATGAAATTTTCTGTTCCTTTAAAGTTTAATTATGAGTTTTCCAGGATTTATCGCAGAGGGAAGTATATTTCGAACCGACATGTTGTGCTTCATTATATTTCACACACTGCAGAGATAAATCGAATCGGAGTAACAACAAGCAAAAATATAGGCGGCAGTGTCCAAAGAAACCGGATGCGTCGTCTTCTCCGCGAAAGTTACAGATTGAACGAATCAGAAATGAAAAAAGGATATGACATCATTTTGCTTGGTCGCGGAGGTTTTCCGGACATAAAGTATGATCAGATAAATAATGAAGTTGTTCGTCTCATGAAAAAGGCTGGAATTATTTCTAACCATAGAATAGAGAAGGAACAAGCGAATGCGAAAGCAATGATTTCAGAGGAAGTCTGATGATAAAGAAACTATTTCTTTTACTTATTAGATTTTACAAAGCCGCAATTTCTCCTTACCTTGGAGATAACTGCAGATTTACTCCTACCTGTTCCGAATATGCAATGGAAGCAATCGAGCGATATGGCGCATTAAAGGGATCCTTGATGGCCATCTGGAGAATTCTCAGATGTAATCCATTTTGCAAAGGCGGATATGATCCGGTAAAATAAATGATTGGCTTGGGATATTAAGTCCAGTTTCTGACTGATTTGGGGACTTTATGGGATATTTTAACGAAAGGAACATTTCTGTGTGCATTTCACTACAGAATGTATGGTCATAACGATGAACTTTGAACCTGTAATAATGTCTATGTCCTTGCTTGATCCTCTTTATGCAGCTTTTGGATTTATAATGCGTGTTTTATATGATGTTTTTCATAACTATGGTGTTGTAATAATAATATTCACCATTCTTATACGTGCAATTATGATTCCCCTAGGAGTAAAGCAGTATAAAGGGACAATTAAACAACAAGGGATGTCAAAAGAACTTGAAGAAATCAAACGCCGTTATGGCAGCAACAAGGAAGAATTACAGAAGGCTCAGCAGGCACTTTATGCAAAGACTGGATTCTCACCTTTAGCAGGATGTCTCCCATCAATTGTTCAATTAATTGTTATTTGGCCTGTTTACCGAATTATTTCTGCACCATTAGTTCATATTATGGGAGTATCTGCTGATAATATCGGAAAATTAGTTGTTAGTAAAGAGGGCGTTAAGACAGTAACTGGATTGACTAAAATATTATATGATATGGGTCTTATGTCCGAAGCTGCAGCCAAACAAGCAGACATTATGAATATACCAATTGTAAATGCTCTTAACGACAGCGTTGAGGTTTTGAGCAAAGCTTTGAGCCAGGGACTAATCAAAGTCGGGCAACTTATCGACCTTGACTTCCTTGGAATGAACCTAGGTATTAATCCTACATATAAGCCGGATTTATTGTTCGGAAAAGAAATGTCTACATATTTGCCACTTCTTATAATACCAATTCTTGCAGTTGTTACAACATGGTTTTCCCTTAAAGTTTCACAATGGACAGCTCCAAACCGCAAACAAATTCAAGAAGATAAAGAAAGAGCGAAGAAAAACCCCGCAAAGAATTCGCAGGAACCCGCTGATCCTACAGCTGGAATGACAAAGAGCATGACATATTTTATGCCATTATTTACTCTTTGGATTACATTCACGATGCCTGCCGCCATGGGCCTTTATTGGGTTATCGGTAATATTATGAGTATGGTTCAGCAATACATATTGTTCTTTTTGATTGCAAAGAGAACTGAAATAAAAAAGGTTGAATCACTACCAGGTAAATAAAAACTAGGAGGCAACACTCATGTCAATTTCAGTTGAAAAAACAGGAAAGACAATACAGGAAGCAATCAAAGCTGCCTTGGCAGAATTGAATGCAAAAGAAGAAGACACTGTCATCGAAGTCCTTGAAGAAGGCGATGCTGGAGGAATTCTTGGAATTGGTAAGAAAAGTGCCAAAGTAAGGGTTTCACTTGAAGAAGCTCCTGAAGAAGCAGTTTATTACGGAGACGACGAAAATTATTCAGGAGACCCTGAGACACCAGAAGAATCAGCAGCGCTGGATTTTGTGTCAAAAGTTCTGTCAGGCATAGGAGTTAGGGGAAACATATCATCTTATCGTGAAGAAGATACAGTTTATATTAATGTCACGGGAAAAGATGTTGGAGCAATAATCGGACGGCGCGGAGAAACTCTTGACGCAATGCAATATCTTACATCACTTGTTATGAATCGTCACACGGAGACTCATTTCAGGGTAATACTTGACATTGGCGGATATCGCAAACGCAGAGAAGAGACACTTGTTTCTCTTGCGAAACGCACAGCAGAAAAAGTAGTAAAAGTGCAGAAAAGTTATGAAATGGAACCAATGAATGCTTCAGAAAGAAGAATAATTCATTCTACACTTCAGGATTTCCCTGGTGTTTCAACTTTCAGTGAAGGTGTAGACCCAGAACGTTGTGTTATCATTTCACCAATAAAGGAGTAATCCTTCATGCAAACGGATCATGAAAAATCACATCTTCGTACGGCTCAAAGGAATACTCCTAAGAGCCGTTTTGCTTATGCAGCATGTGCAACACCGCCAGGAACAAGCGGTATTGCTGTTATACGCATGTCCGGAGAAGATGCGTTCGAAATAGCGGACCCGCTTTTTGTTAGTAAAGCTGCCCAGCCAATATCAGTATTTGCTATGAATGGTTATACCTGCGCTTATGGTGAATTTCTCGACAGTGAAACAAAAGAGGTTCTTGATGCAGTTATTCTGACTAAATTTATCGGGCCAAATTCATATACCGGCGAGGATACAATCGAAATATCCTGTCACGGAGGGACCGCAGTAAAAAACTCAATACTTGCCTCTCTTTATAATAGAGGAGCAAGACCTGCGCTCCCAGGCGAATTTACGAAACATGCATTTCTTAATGGCAAAATTGACCTTACACAGGCAGAAGCTGTAATGGATCTTATAAGTGCAACAGCTAGAAAAGCAAGTGCAGAGGCGATAAAGCAACTCGCAGGTGAATTATCAGTAAAGGTTCGTCATATTTCAAACAATATTTATACTCTAATGTCAAAAGTTGAAATGATAGTTGAGTTTCCAGAACACGAAGAGACAGAGGAATCAATTTTACTTATCACAAAAGAGCTTGAAGCAATATTGTCTGAAACAAATGCACTTTTACAGTCATTCAAGAAGGGCCGAATTCTCAAGGAAGGTCTGACTGTAGTAATTGCTGGCAAACCTAATGCTGGCAAATCTTCAATGTTAAACACCCTAGCTGGCTATGACCGCGCTATTGTAACTTCGATTGCCGGAACAACCAGAGATACAATTGAAGAACAAGTTGACATCGAAGGAATACCAGTCAGACTAGTTGATACTGCAGGGTTAAGGCAGTCATCGGACGAAGTAGAATTGATTGGAATTGAACGGGCAAGAAAAGCTATTTTGGAAGCTGACATTGTGTTTTGGATAGCAAGTGATACTGAAATTGATGCAGATAATATATTTGATAACGAGGAAGAGTTGAAAGAAATAATAGCCTGTCATCAGGAAAATGCACTTGTCATTATAATAGGCAAAAGCGATAAGATTCCCTTTGAAAAAAATAGCTGCGCGTTTAGCTCGATATTTCCTGACACACCTGTTTTACCGTTTTCATCAGTTACAAAAGTAGGTGTCGACGAAGTTAAATTCTGTATTCGCAAAAAATATGAAGAATACGGCGCAAAAGGCAGCGAGGAAGTTTCAATAACAAATGCACGTCACTATCATGCTGCATTTGGAGCAAATGAAGCAGTAGAACTTGCACTTGACGTCATTTCTGAACACAGGCCACTTGACTTACTTGCCACTGTTTTACGGAAAGCGGCGGATTCATTAGCGCTTATTACAGGCGATGAAGTAACAGAAGAACTTGTTAACGAAATATTCTCAAGATTCTGTATTGGAAAGTGATAAAAAATGAGTACATTTAAAGAAGCCTTAGACAGAAAATATACTTATGATGCCGGAAATTGTGATGTAGCCGTAGTAGGTGCAGGGCATGCCGGATGTGAAGCTGCACTTGCAACTGCAAGGAGCGGACTTAATACAATTTTGTTTACTATGAATCTTGATGCTGTTGCTAATATGCCGTGTAACCCTAATATCGGCGGAACCGCAAAAGGTCAGTTAGTCCGAGAAATAGATGCACTTGGTGGTGAAATGGGTAAAAATGCTGACAGAACCTTTATTCAAAGTCGTATGCTTAATGCATCAAAGGGGCCAGCTGTTCTTTCACCACGTGCCCAGATTGACCGACGCAAATATCAAATGGAAATGAAGCAAGTCATAGAGAAACAAGATAATCTAAATCTTCGCCAGGCTGAAATAATCGAGATTCTTTATAGAAAAGCAACAAGAAGTGAAAATATCAATGAAAAGCCGAATAGCAAAGTGAAGTGTTCAATTAGTGAAAACAATAATATTTATAATAAAAATATCGTTTCAGAAAGCATTTATACAAAAGATTTCGAGACCGAAAAACAAGTTAATAGGCGTATTATCGAAGGTGTAGTTTCGCGAAATGGCGGAGTTTATGCATGCACTGCTCTTGTAATTTCAACGGGCACATATATGGAATCGCGAATTATTGTCGGAGAGACGGCATATTCAGGAGGCCCTGATGGGATGTTCCCATCAATGGGTCTATCTAAGAGTCTTCAGGAAATGGGCGTTTCGATGCAGCGTTTTAAAACAGGCACACCTGTAAGAGTAAATAAAAAGGAAATTCACATAGAAAATCTTGAAGAGCAATTTGGCGATGAAACACCTTGTCTTTTTTCATATGAAAATGAGCAAAACCACGAAATGCTAACACGAAAACAGATATCGTGTTATCTTACCTGGACAACAGAAGATACGAGATCAGCAATAATGGATAACATTCACAGGTCTCCTTTATATAGTGGAGAAATAGAAGGAACAGGACCTCGCTACTGCCCGTCGATAGAAGACAAATTCGTGAAATTCCCCCATAGGGAGCGCCATCAGGTTTTCATTGAACCAACCGGAGAATTTACAAATGAAATGTATATTCAGGGTATGTCTAGCAGTATGCCAGAAGAAGTCCAGGTCAAAATGCTTCATTCAATACCCGGACTTGAAGACACTCATATCATGAGAACTGCATATGCTATTGAATATGATTGTATAATTCCAACACAGCTTAGATTATCGCTCGAACATAAAGATATCGACGGACTTTTTTGTGCTGGGCAAATTAATGGTTCTTCAGGCTATGAGGAAGCAGGAGCTCAGGGTCTTTTAGCAGGAATAAACGCCTCATGCAAACTAAAAGGAAAAGAACCCGTAATCATTGACCGCTCGGCGGCTTACCTTGGAGTATTAGTTGATGATTTAGTAACTAAAGGAACAGCAGAGCCCTATCGCATGATGACTTCGCGAGCCGAATACAGATTATTGCTCAGGCAGGACAATGCAGACGAGAGACTTACTCAAATTGGATACGATGCAGGATTGATAAGGGAAGAACGTTATGTGGTATTTCTCACAAAAATGCAGCAAGTGAAAGAAGAGATAGCTAGGGTTAAAAAAACTTTCATCGCACCTTCTGAATTATTAAACGAAATTTTGTCATCCCGCAATAGTACTTCGGTTAAAAACGGGGTGTCTATCGCAGAACTACTAAGACGACCAGAAATTAATTATCAGATTTTGCAGCCAATAGATTCAAAAAGACCTACACTTCCTAATGCCGTTCAATTCGAAGTTGAGGTACAGATTAAATACGAGGGATATATCGAGTTAGAGCTCGATAGAATAAATAAGTTCAAAAAGCTCGAGAATAAGAAAATTCCTGATCAGATTAAATATACTTGCATTTCCGGGCTTAGAATAGAAGCTCAGCAAAAACTTGAGAAAGCAAGACCGGATTCAATAGGGCAGGCAAGCCGAGTTTCGGGAGTTTCTCCCGCAGATATTTCAGTATTGCTAGTTTATATTGAGAGCCTAAAGCAAAATAATCGGTATGAAAAAGAAAACAAATAGTCATTTCGTTAAAACATTAAAATGTTTATTTGAAACCGTAATTGGTATGGAATTATAATAAATACAAGCGGTTAGATTGTGCTAGTGCGTTGTAACATCTTGAAGACAATGATGTGCTGCGGGAAATAGGCCGTCATTATATATAATATTTAGATGCTACAAGGTGCTATTAGATTGTTGTCATATTGAAGAATAAGATATGAAATATATTTGTAAAGAAATGACAAAATAAAATCAGCAACTAGCAATTATATCAAATTAAAACAAGATAGCTCGGCTAATATTTATTGATCTTTTGATTGGTATATTAGTAAAAAAGAATTTCTGGAGGCAAGATGAAAGACATCCTTTACTATGCAGAGATAATGGGAATAAAGTTAACTAATTCGCAGCATGAAGCTTTTAACAACTACCGAAGCCTTCTTGTTGATTGGAACACAAGAATTAACCTGACTTCAATAACAGACCCAGAAGAGATTGCCCTAAAACATTTTGCAGACTCACTTGCCGTAATGCCTTATATTGAAGAAGTTTTCAACAAAGCTACTGACATTCATACAAAACAGATTTCGCTTATCGATATCGGAACTGGCGCTGGGTTTCCTGGCATTCCGCTAAAAATCGCACTACCTAATCTTGATGTAACTTTGCTGGACTCACTAAACAAAAGGATATCTTTCCTCGACGCTGTGATATCCCAAGCGTCCCTAGCTGGAATAAAAGCCGTACATTCAAGAGCAGAAGAAGGCGCAAGAAATCCTGTTTTCAGAGAAAAATTTGACATAGCAATCGCAAGGGCTGTAGCCAACATGACAGTTTTGTGCGAATACTGTCTTCCTTTTGTGAAAATTGGCGGCATTTTTATAGCAATGAAAGCATCCGCCGATGATGAATTAGAACAGGCCAAATCTGCAATACAACTTCTTGGTGGTAAAATAGAAAGCAACAATCATTTTTTGCTGCCAGATAGTGACATCAACCGCTCCGTCATAGTAATAAGAAAAATAGCAAAAACGCCTGTAGCGTATCCCCGAAAAGCAGGAAAACCCGAAAAAGAACCACTTTTATCCAGGCAATAGTCTAAAATCAATTTCACTTCCGAATACCCAATAACTTTTAATACTACACTGTCCATTATTTACAATAATCTGGGGAATCATGTTCTGCTTGATTCAATTAATAAATCAAAATAAATTAAACCTATACAATGACTTTAATCATAATTTCTGAGATTTCATTTTTAGAAATTAGAATAATTGATTTGTAAATAAATCATTGAAAAAGCAATAAATATGCAATATACTAAGAAAGTTTATAGAATACAACTGGCTGTCTTACATAACAACAATAAAAGCAAAAAGAAAGGTTGTACAAATAAATTTCGCCCGTATAGTGCAAAAATCTGAATAAATTCAGATTCTGCAAAATTACTTGTCTTAGTCGGTAACGAAATTTTTATAAAAGGATAATGATTTATCCATTGCCTTGTGTGATGGATAAATCACACAAGGGGAAAATGAATGAATGCAGTTGATTTAGCAATAATAATGTTCCTACTGATACTTGTTGGGTATATCTGCCGCAAGACCAAAATAGTTGATGAACGTTTTGGTCAAAGTTTGTCAGTGTTTATTTTCAACGTTGTTTTCCCTGCTATAGTTATAAATTCTATGAGCATTAAGTTCGACCGCAAAGACCTTAATAATTCTATTATTCTCATAATAATAAGCATAGGAACCATGATAATTATGTTTGCTGGCGGGAAAATAACAAATGCAATAACAGGCAAAAAAGATTCGCTATCACGAATTATAACTTTCGCACTTATGTTCCCCAATTTTACATTTATGGCTTTCCCAATAATGGAGACACTCTTTCCAGATAAAGGCTTATTTTATATAAGCATGTATACAATACCAACACGATTTGCAATATATGTGCTCGGCCCGCTTTTAATGAAACCAAAAGAAGAGTCTGACAACAGAATGGATCTTGTAAAACAAGGTCTTAGAGCGCTAATTACACCCCCAGTAATTGCGATACCGATTGGCTTGCTTTTATATTTTACCGGAATAAAATTACCAATACCAATCTCTGAAACAATTGCGCATTTTGCAAGAGTTGCAACACCAATGGGAATGGTTGTTTCAGGAATTATGATAGCCGAATCTTCAATCAAAAATTTGTTCGGAGAAGCCAGAATATACTTACTTACACTCCTTAGATTGTTTGCGGCACCAATTTTGATATACTTTATATTGTTGCCTTTTAACTTGGATCCGGTAATTTTAAAAATTTCTGTAATATACTGCGCACTGCCTGTTGCATCATCAACTACAATATTTGCATTACAGTACAAAGGGGATGCAGCACATGCCGCTGGAAGCGTATTTATGACGACAGTTTTTTCTATGTTGACTGTTCCATTATGTGCATATATCTTGGAACTTGTGGTATAATGTACAGGATATGAAAAAATAATTAATCGGAGGCAAATCCTCAATGGCTGAAAAGAATTCCTATGAAGAGAATAAAGAGAAATTGGGCGAGAAAGTATTTCATGAGCAGAAGACAGCTGCAGTGGATGCGGCATTCAAAGCAAAATATGACACTATAATTCCAGTTGAGTTAGAGAAGGAAATGAAGAAATCATTCATTGATTATGCAATGAGTGTTATTACTGACAGAGCATTACCTGATATCCGTGATGGGCTTAAACCTGTTCACAGAAGAATCCTTTACTCAATGTTTACACAAGGGTTTACGCCAGACAAAGCTTTCAGAAAGTGTGCAACAACCGTAGGCGACGTTCTTGGACGTTTTCATCCACACGGAGATGCTGCCGTTTACGACTCACTAGTCAGAATGGCTCAAGATTTTTCGATGCGTCATATGCTTGTAGACGGACATGGTAACTTTGGTTCAAGGGATGGAGATCCACCGGCTGCTTATCGTTATACAGAAGCACGTCTAACTAAAATATCAATGGAAATGATGAGTGACATCAACAAGAACACTGTTGATTTTAAGCCTAACTTTGACGAGCACGAAATGGAACCAATTGTTTTGCCCGCACGTTATCCTAATTTACTCGTTAATGGATCAACTGGTATTGCTGTTGGTATGGCAACAAATATTCCTCCGCACAATTTGGGCGAGGTCATTGACGGTGTAATAATGCTGATCGATAATCCGGAATCAACTGTTGAAGATATTATGACAGTCATTAAAGGCCCTGATTTCCCAACTTATGGAACCATAATAGGAAGCTCAGGAATAAGGTCTGCATATCGTACTGGACGTGGAAGAATTGTAGTTCGTGCTAAAGCTGATATCGAAGCCTTTAAAGGCAACCGTCAGCGCATTGTAGTTCACGATCTCCCATACATGGTTAACAAAGCCCGTTTAATTGAGAAAATTGCTGAACTTGTCAAAGACAAGAAAATCGAAGGCATAAGCGATCTTCGCGAAGAATCTGACCGTAATGAAGCAGTTCGTATAGTAATAGAACTTAAGAAAGATGCCAATGCAAATGTTGTTTTGAATCAGCTTTATAAAAACACACAGATGCAAGATGCATTCAATGCTAACATGCTTGCACTTGTGCCAGACTCACAAGGCCGCTTCGAACCTAAGATTATTACTTTGATGGATGCATTACAGCATTACATTGCACATCAGAAGGATGTAATTAGAAGGCGTACAATATTTGAACTTGAGAAGGCAGAAGCACGCAAACATATTGTTGAAGGTCTAAGGATTGCAATTGATCATATTGATGAAGTTATCCGAATCATCAGAGCATCAAAAAATGAAGATATGGCCAAGGCAAGTTTAATCGAACGCTTCGGGTTCAGTGAGAAGCAAGCACAACATATTGTTGACATGAGACTTGGTCGTCTTACAGGACTCGAAAGAGAAAAGCTCGAGAACGAATATAATGATCTCATAGAGAAAATCACTTATTTTAACCGTATTCTTTCTGAAGAAGCATTGTTGCTTGGAGTCATTAAAGAGGAGATTATAGTCGTAAAGAATCGCTTTGCAGAACCAAGAAGATCTCTTATTGAAGTTGGAGACGATGACGAAATCGATGATGAATCCTTAATCCAAGAAGAAGAAGTAGTAATTACACTTACGCATTTCGGTTATGTTAAGAGACTTCCAGTTGACACATATAAAATGCAACATCGTGGAGGCAGAGGCATTACTGGAATGCAGACACGAGAAGAGGATTTTGTCGAAACAATAATGACAACCTCGACTCATGCAATTTTGCTGTTTTTCACCAATAAAGGTAAAGTATATCGCTTGAAGGGATATCAGGTTCCAGAAGTTGGTAGAACAGCGAAAGGGATGGCCGCAGTTAACCTTCTGCAACTTGACCCTAACGAGAAAATCAAGACAATAATTCCTATTAAGTCATTTGATCAGGGTGGCTATCTAATGATGGCCACAAGCAACGGGGTTGTAAAGAAGACGGAGTTAGTTGACTACACAAATATAAATAAGGGTGGTCTGATTGCTGTTAACCTACGAGAGAATGACGAATTAATCGGTGTAAGGCTTACAGAAGGTGAACACGACATAACACTTGTAACAAAACACGGAATGTCAATACGATTTAACGAAAATGATGTCAGGGATACAGGAAGAAATACTCAAGGTGTTAGAGGAATCTCATTAACCGGAGACGATACAGTTGTTGGAATGGCTCCGATTGAAGTTGATAAGACGCTATTGGTTGTATCCGAGAGAGGTTTTGGAAAGAGAACAGAGCTAGATGAGTATCGCGTACAGACTAGAGGCGGTAAAGGTCTTATCACGTACAGAACAACCGAAAAGACCGGAAATCTTTCTGGAGTAGCACTGGTCGATGATTCAAATGATATCATCCTAATAAATGATAATGGAGTAATTATAAGGTTGTCTGCGATGGAGATACCAATTCTGTCAAGAGTAACTCAAGGCGTAACTCTTATGCGTTCAAAACTTGGCCGCGTCGTCGATATTGCAATAGTTGACCACGAAGAGATTTCAGATGAATTACCAGAAGAAATTATGAATGAGCAATTTAATGAATTATCTGGCAATTTAAATGATGATTTAGCAAATGAAACCCCCATTGACACAACTATTACCAAGGAAACTGAAGACACTGATCAATAAGTAAAGCTATTTAGTGAATAGAGCAATGATAGTTTTGCATAAGAAAATAAACCGTAACCATGTAATAGTGGCACGGTTTATTTTTTTGCACAAAACACATCCTTTCATTGCGATGTAAATCAAAAGATCAAAAGGCTAATCAAAAAACATTGACACACAACACTGTCAAAAACATTGGCGCAACACTTGTAACTGAAGTACATGATTAGTATAATGAAAAATAAAACGGAGGGCAACATGGAAAATAGTTTTTCACATGAATGTGAATTGTACGAATAAAAAACCCCGGTGAACTAAAATTCGCCGGGGTTTAAATTTTTACAAATAAATAATCGAATAAATAATCGAATAAATAATCGAATAAGTTATCGAATAAGTTATCGAATAAGTTATCGAATAAATAATCGAATAAGTTATCGAATAATATTTCACAGCAAAATGCTTTTTGATTAGATATCTTTAACCTGGTTTAAAACAAGTTTAACTTGCTCAGCAGAATAATGAAGTAAGCTTTCTTCTCCGGGAAGTAAGTCAAGCTCAAGAACTTTCTCTACACCATTTGATCCAACGATACAAGGAATGCTGAAAGCAACGTCATGAATACCATACGCCCCGTTCATAACAGTACCAACAGTGCGAATTGTATTATTTCCGCGAAGGAGAGACTCTACAATAATATTAATAGCAATACCAATACCATAATAAGTGGCACCCTTAAACTTGATAATTGAACCACCAGCAGTTTTAACTTCGTTTGCAATAGCAATTCTGTCTTCTTCTGGGAATGCGATTCCTGATGCTCTGCAGTATTCATCAATGCTAAGTCCTGCAATGTGAGTTGCGCTCCATGCAGGGAATTGGGTGTCACCGTGCTCGCCGATGATATATCCGTGAACGTTTTTAACATCGATGCTGAACTTCTGGCTCAACAAGGACCGAAATCTTGCACTGTCAAGAACTGTACCTGATCCGATAACTCTTCCGGCAGGAAGGCCTGACCATTGAGAAATCATATAAGTAAGAATATCAACAGGGTTTGCCACAACAAGAATTACGCCTGTTGTATAATGTTTCATAATGTTAGCAGTCATTTCTTTAGCAATGGCAACATTCTTCTTTGCTAAGTCGAGTCTTGTTTCCCCTGGTTTGCGGTTTGCCCCAGCAGTTATAACGATAACATCTGCATTTGCACAATCTGGATAATCGCCTGCATAAACGTTCATTTGCCCAAGAAATGGTAATCCGTGATTAATGTCCATTGCTTCGCCAATAGCTTTTTCTTTATTGATATCAATAAGAACCAGCTCGCTACATAATTGGTTTATTGACATTGCAAATGCAGCCGAAGAACCAACAAAACCCGCACCAACAATAACAACCTTTGACCTTGATCTTCCTAAATCTAACATAAAATCCTATTCCTCCCCATTTTATAAAACGAATAAAATCGATTATAAACAAAATGCAGTTAAATTGCAATATAAATAAGGGAAAAATCGTAAAAGAGATTCAAAAAACTGTGATTCTAAAAATAATTACCTAAAATCTAAAAATTATGACTAAAGATTGATGAATGAAAGAAAAAAAGACTTAATATTAATTGGCTAAAGTGAAAACGAATTGCTTACTAATTATACAAAAAGTCAAACATATTAATCATCAGTAACGAAAATACAAAGCGCATAATAAAAAAACATGTTTTGCCAGGCGCTATTTAAGAAGAGGTAGATGTTGGACAAATCAGCGTTATGGAAAGAAGACCATAAAAGATTTTTGTTAATAAAGAATAGTACACTCAAAAAACAATTTGAATTATACTGGATTTGTGAACAGAGAAACCGAAGTCTCTATATATTATCTTATATTATTAATACTTATATTATTAATACTTATATTTTTAGTAATTTAAATTAAAAAATATAAATATTAAAAAGTAATAAAATATAAATCAATTTTCGATGACAAATAAGCCATAATACGAAACACCCGGTACGGTTGTAACAAGATACCAAAATAGTAAAAAAAAGGGTTGACAATAATGCGGGTGGGTGGTATCTTATTAAAGCGCCTCACGCGGAGTGCGGCACGGACCTTGAAAATTGAACAGTGAAACAAATACAAAACAAGCGGAGCCAACGATTCTTTTTGAGAATCGAAAAAAACAAAAAGTAAACAAAGAGCCAAACGGTTCTTAAATAATTAATTATTTGAGAGTTTGATCCTGGC
>JBBQKF010000041.1:0-26511 GCA_038326615.1 Saccharofermentanales bacterium
CGATAAACCCATTGATTTCAATTACCCCTCTATAGAATCCAGTTAACAAAAACTCTGATTAAGCTTGTTTTTGACCTCTCAATTTCGAGGCTTGTTTTGTGTGCTCACCCTATTAAGCTTCCTATACCTCTGAATAGACACCAAAAGTGTGATATCTGTAACTTACTTAAGCATATAAAATCCAGCCTCGAAACTTGTTAAGGTTTAACAGGTATCGATGTTGGATTTAATATAGCGTTATCCTACAATAGTTGTTGGCATATCTGTTCTAAAATCATAAGATATTGTTGATACGTATTAAATTTACCACCGTTCCGCCGTTTCTGTGCCGGATATCATTTCGGCGGAATCTTTTTTTCAAGTCCCGAAAACTTCATCTATCATTTCATTTCGCGAAGCCCACCAAGACTTTCCGCCGCTTTAGAACGTGGTACCCATATATTGGCAATAAGATTAATGTAAAGCTCTACAAGATATAATTTACAAGTCAACATAAATAATGATTCCCATTTATTTAAATTCATGTCAATAAATTTATCCAGCCGATATTAAATTTCTTTCTAAAATACTCTGATATATTTTGATTTGGTCTATCAAGAATAAGTCGATAATATAGATTCCCATCAATAGAGGCATATGCTTGAATTGCAGTAAACGAGAGTTCTTTATTAACAAAGGAGCTGATCGGTCTATAAGACTTTCCATTAATTACAATTTCATCTTCAGAAGACGAAAAAATATTATCTTTCTTTAAATAGTTTCCTTCAAGAGGTTTAGTAAAAACGGATACTTGTTCTTCAGGTATATAAAATACTAAATAAAAACTGCTTTCTTTCAAATTATTACAATATTCAGCTGATACAAAATTAGTGCTTTCAGATAAAGAAAAATCAATATTATTTTTAATTACTTCAATATCCGATTTTGAAATTTCTGTGATTTTTAATCCATTTCCAAGTTTATAAATCCAAAGGGTATTCATTGCCAAAATGGTTACAATTAATAATACTATGAAAATAAATAATGATTTATTTAAAACTTTCATAAAACCCACCTAACTTATATCTACTACATTTGCCCCTGTGTTATATCTCTGACCTGTTGTCCAATTAATAGTTAGAGTATTTACTCCTTGAACAGCATATGATTTCGCTTTGCCTACGTGGTTCAATTCCCACATTTCATGAGGTGAAACAAGACCCACTTTATTCCAATCTGTTCTGTTCCAATCATAATTGTCTTTCAAATAATAATTTACAGTAGCAGAATAACTATTTGAAGAATTTTTTGCAACAGAACATGTAATATGCGAATAGAATTTACCAATTGAAATACCAAAGTCACTTATTTCATTTACAATATTTTGAGACTCTTCTTTACTGTAAATAGTTAAAATCTTTCCCAAAACAGCCAATTTTTCTGCGGCACTAAGCATCTCATTGATATGAATTTTTCGTTGTTGTATAGCAAAATTCCATTGGTTATTTATCATTTTAAAATTTACATTATAAGTTGACCCAGTATTCCCAAGATAATGATACATCATATCACCGCCATTAGGGAAAATGGTCCAGTAAGCTGCGGTGGCTTGTGTATATGCAAATGTTTGAATACCTGATATTTCAATTGTTCTACTAAAATCATCCCAACCGTAATATTCGGAAATACTCAATGCTGGCCATTTATTATATTCATCAATAGTTGCTTGTCTTAGTGAATCGACGCGAATTTGATTAGCAGGCGTACTACTTATGATTTTAGAAAATAAACCACTTACTGTAGGCTCAAATACCCACTTTTGATTATCATTTCCATAATATTGATATTGAATTACATTTGCACCTGACGTTCTTGAACCACCAGCAACATCTAAAGATTTATCAATATTTCCATTCCATTTATTCATAATACGGTAAGATCCATCATTATTAGATACGATTCTAAATAATAACCAATCTCCACTTCCATCTGGATATACATCAATATTATTAGCTGTTAAATCTTCAACGTCAAGACACTTTGTATTATTATAATAAGGCGAATATATTTTGTAATAACCATTTCCTTGATCTATAATTTTCCATTGTTGGCTTGTTGCACCATTATAATTACGTTGTATTACATTCCCATTTGATGTATTAAAATCACTATCTAAATAAAGTCCGCTATTTACACTCTTAATAAAATATATTTCATTTTTAATACTTGTATCTTCATTATAGTTTATAATTATAGAGGGAGCTAATGACCCTGAATAATTTGCTGAACAAAAATGTTTGCTCGAAGCGGTAGTATCCCTTGCTTTTAAAGCAAAACCATATTCTTTCATCCAACCCCCCTCATATAGTTCGCTTTTTAACCAAGCCTGTAAAAGTCCTGTTATATTAAAATCATACCATTGTGAAGTTGTCACTGTAACAGCTATGCCATTATAGTTATATGTTGATGGCTGGTTATTATAAGTAATTGTATTCTGTTGCCATGTCGAATATGTATCTTGTAGTTCAATAACAGATGTATTAGTTTTACCAGAGGCTTCTCTTACATGGTAATATGCAGAAGTAATATTACTTGGATTTATATATTTATAATCTTGCATATTATTAATTTGAATATATGCATTAGCCTGACCATATGAACCGCCATGATTACCTACTATATTATAGGAACTTGAGTAAAAACTCTGTGTAGTTGGCATTCCACTATATACAGTTGTATCTAACATGTTTCCTTGGTATACGTATGCTGGAGGATCAACAATTACAGGGTATACAGTTTTATCACTTTCAAGAAACGTTTTGTCAACTTCTACAGTTAATAAATATTCATTTGTTATACCAGTGCTTTCAATTTTTAAATTATTATATAATGAAGTATGAGTATCATTTGAAGTATTGTCACCTATATAAGAATCTTTTGCATCTACTTGCCCGAAAATGAATACAATTTCTTTTGTTTTACTATCAAGCATTGGAATTGATTCACCAGAGTTATATGCAGGTTCAAGACCTTTAGCATTGACCTTAAATTGGAATGTATTTATTCCGGCATATTTATCTATAATAATGTTTTCTTTTATTCCTGTTGATATAGGTGTATATTGTAGTCTTATATTGCTATCATAAACATTATTATATTGAAAAACATTTTTTGATAAACCATCAATATTAGATGCAACTAAAATTCCTTCTGAATTATTTTTTATTATTGGACTAAAAATCATAGAAAAATTTTCAGACTCTATTAAAACGCCATCTTTAATATTATTAGGGAGATAGGTTTTAATGTTATTTTCTGAATTTTCATATGCATATTTATTAAAGAATCCGTACCATTTATTAGATTCTTTTAAATCGTTATTAATAAATTTAACTTTATTATCTTCCTTATACTTTATAGGAGCTTCAAATTTATAAAGTGTTTTTGATCCGTCTTCGTTTATTGTAGTAAAGGAATATAAGTCATTATCATTTGAAATTGATTTTGCTGAATTATTGCTTGCTTTCAACTGATATTTGATCTCATTAGGAACATTTTCGATATTAATTAATGCATTTTTGGTAATATTCAAATTAGATTTTTCGGATAGCGAAGTGTTTTCTAAAGCAAATACCTCCACCATGAAAACATTGAAAGAAAATGTCATAATTAATAATAATGCGAAAATTTTGTATTTGCTTTTTAACATAACTGACTCCTCACTTTCTAAATCTTAATTTTTAAAAATCTAACAATATATTATAATATTAATACATTTAATTCAATTTGCTATTGCAAATGTTTGACTTTTGACAGGGGAACCATAAATATCTATTTCAAATTTTCAATTGCATATGTATAGGTTGATATATAGATTTTATAATATTTAGGGGGATATATTTGGTGTATCAGCTTTTATATTATTTCATTGCTATTTAAATTTGTCAATAACTTTTTATAGTTCTGTAATGCCTTGATAGTTACGAATGAGCGATAGAAAATCTACAATGCCGGTATCGTTTTTACCTTTTATAATTAGTTCACCATCTACAATTTTCAATCTTTCATCAATTTCAAGTTGTTCTTTTTCATACTTAGCAGACATTAAACCATAATTTCGCTCTGTAATTCGCTCCATTACTTTATCCTCATACAAAGCAGAAAATAGCTTGTCAAGCTCTGCCATACGCTTTGTGAGTTTGCGTTTTTCCTTTTCAAATGATTTAGCTTCATTTGTTCCAATAGTGCTTAATTTTTGTTGTAATAGCTTAACTGCTTTTTAGAGGGTCTCTTCTTGCTTTTCATATTAATTGCAGGGCTTGTATTTGGTAAACTAATAGGTGTCCTACATCAGCAGGACGCCAGGGACAGTCATATCCCCGCTCTTTTATTCACAAAAAAGAACGATTCTTTTGCACCTAAATGTACTAAGAATCGTCCTAATTTTATTTTAACTAGAAATTTCGAACACATTGTTACAATAATCTTTTGTCGTTTAAATTTCAATTTGTAACACAGTGTATTTATTATTTCTATTATTTTGCTTATGCTTTACCATCGCAGCCAAGAACGTTGACTAGTTTATTTTTTACTAGTTCTTTAATCGCGGTACGTGCTGGTGCAAGATACTGACGTGGGTCGAAATGGTCTGGGTGCTCGCCGAAATATTTACGAATTGAGCCAGTCATAGCAAGACGAAGATCTGAGTCAATATTGATTTTGCATACGGACATTTTCGCTGCTTGTCTTAGCATATCTTCTGGAATACCAATAGCATTTGGCATTTTGCCACCGTTATTGTTAATCATATCAACATACTCAGGAATAACAGAGGATGCGCCGTGTAATACGATTGGGAATCCTGGAAGTTTTGCCTGAATTTCTTCAAGAATGTCAAAACGAAGCTGTGGATTTTGTCCTGGCTTAAATTTAAAAGCACCATGACTTGTTCCAATTGCAATCGCTAGGGAATCAACACCAGTACGTGTTACAAAATCAACAACCTGGTCGGGATCTGTGTATGAAGCATCTTCTGCATTAACATGAACAGCATCTTCAATACCAGCAAGACGTCCAAGTTCACCTTCAACAGTAACTCCACGAGCATGAGCATATTCGACAACTTTCTTTGTTAATTCCACATTTTCTTCATATGAGTGATGAGAACCATCTATCATAACAGATGTAAATCCACCGTCAATACAGGATTTGCAAAGTTCAAATGTATCTCCGTGGTCAAGGTGTACGCATATTGGTAAATCAGTTTCGATTAAAGCTGCTTCAACTAATTTCATAAGATAAGTATGGTTAGCATACTTTCTTGCGCCTGCGGAAACCTGTAAAATCAAAGGTGCATTAACTTCCTTTGCAGCTTCTGTAATTCCCTGAATGATTTCCATGTTGTTTACGTTGAAAGCTCCGATGGCATATCCACCTGCATATGCTTTCTCGAACATTTCTTTTGTTGTTACTAATGGCATAATAATTCTCCTTTATAATCTAATTTTGATTGTTATTGTTCGAACAGAAATTATTATCTATCCACATAACATTGTATGATTTTTTGTGTAATTCGTCAACTGCAAAAAGGCAATAATCCATTTGTAATGTTTGTGTCTTTTCTATACGAAATGTATATGCCATTTACTTTTTTCAAAATATTCAAGTAAATATATTTACTGCTCATAAAAAAGAAGACCCAAAAGTCTCCTTTTCTATTTTTCATTTGTTTAATCTAGTAATCTAGTAATCTAGTAATCTAGTAATCTAGTGATATTTGATTTGTAATAATTTAATATTCAAGCGCTATTCGATTTGTATAAATTAATAACTAAGTAGTAAAATAACCTTTATAATTCATTTGTAATATTTAGGTTTTTTCTATACGAAATTTATATGCCGCCTTCTATTTTACCCCAACAGGGTATTGATTTTGATAAATTTCATTGAATCCTGGAACACTAATTGAATCAATAGCTTTAAATTCTTTAAGTGATGTTGATTTAATAAAAGCATTTGAAACTGTAAATAGTGTATCACCAATGAACATTCCGCGGTTTACTTTGTATAGATATTCGCTCTGATAAAGCTTATCAAACGCTGCCCAATCTTCTGATTTTGGGCTTGAATCTGATTGGTATCCAGCTGGTATTTCAAGATTAAAATGTGATACTCTGCCTCTTTCAAACAATTTGTTGCCGCTTGTAAGACCAAGAACCATGAATCCAGTAAAGGTTGGAATCCCGTATGCATGTCTGTCTGCTTTTTGAGATTCAGGTACTGAATAAATTGTTATTGGAAATCCGATTATATTATTCTCTTTTGAATATAGAAGTGCTTTGTGATTGAAAGAAACTTCAGAGTTAGTTCCGCGATCGCCTATTAACATTGTTGATATTTCTTTAGGATTGCTTACATCTGACACATCAAAAACTGAAACTTTCATACCAAGATAAAATGCCATGTTGTTTTCTTCAAATGCGTCTTTACCAAATCCAATTACGATTGTATCGCTTACAGGATGCAAATACTCACTATACCCAGGAATCTTTAGCTCGCCTTTAACAGATGGGTTTTTAGGGTCTGTGAGGTCAAGCACGAATAATGGGTCAACTGTTCGGAAGGTTACCAAGTAAGCTTTGTTTCCTAAGAATCTAACAGATTTAATTGTTTCACGAGATGCTAATCCTTCAATTTTACCTGCTAATTTCAAGGCAGAATCAAGTATATAAACATTATTCATTGAAGTATATTTGTCTGATCTCCAAGAATCTCCTGTTGTTGTTGCAATTCTAAAAAATCCATTATTTTCGTCCATAGAGAACTGATTCAAAATATAACCTGGGACAACTGCCGAACCATTCTCTTTTATTTCAGCTTTATTGATTGAAAATCTGTATATATCAGTGAAAACCTTGTAAACCGGTGGTTCAAAAACCTGGAAAAGATCTTTTACTACTGTTGTTATTGGATCGCCTTTGTCAGGTGCTACTACTGTCGAATCTGAAGGAAGTATGTCTGTGCTTTTTGGGTCAGTCACGCCACCATTGGCAGTAGCAGGTTCTGTTCCCGTTCCGCCATTAGCATCAGGCGCTATAGCAGAATCTTGTGCTACTTCCGTTTTAGTTGTTGTATTCGCTGTTGCTGTGCCCTCGTTTACATTTCCTGTTGCTACACCGCCCTGATTATTAACTGTCTCATCATAAGTATATCGTGCACTGGCAATATAGATGTTAGTTGTTGAAGCGTAAATATTTTGTCCTGCACCTAATACTGCTTTAGTTTGCACTGTAGTGGTTTTGTCATTTGTGTTAAGACTTGAAATCACCAAAAAGCTATTGTCAGTTTGATTTGAAACAATACTGATTGAATCAACTGGCAACATTTGCCATTCGCTTGTTGTTGCAGAATCTTTAGTTGCAGGAATATAAAAATCCTTATTAGTATCATTGCCAAAATTATAAATATACTTGTTTGTAATTATGTAAACAAACTCATCGATTCTTCTTGATGAAAGATAGCTGCCTTCTTGCAAAAACTCCCTAATAACTGTTGGTTTTGTAATATCATTTAAATCAATTACCTGCGCAAGAACATTTTGCATACCGTAATAATAGTAATCGGGAGCAATCGCCATTTCAGATTTTTGATCAGTTGCAACACCTGGCTTTGTACTTCCGGATGAATATTGTTGTGCTTGTGTTAGCATAGCTTTAGCATAACGATCATCATAGCTGTTTGCAATTAGAATAATATGCTTATTCTTCTCATCAAGAAGCATTTCAACAGGTGTAACAATATTTTTAGCTGATTCATTTACATAAATGTACTGAATTGTTGAAACAATTTTCATATTTGCAGAATCCTCTGCATCGACAATTATGAATCTTCCATTAGCAATTATATAAAGATACCTACCATCAGTCTTAACGATATCGGCTTCGTCAACGCCTTCAACCTGAAGGTTAGTTTTTGAATAATCCTGCAAATTGCTTTTCTGTGGTGCTCCGGTATCAGCTACTGCTTCCTGAAAAAGGCCTTTACCGAAGTTATTCATACCATTTCTTCCTGAATCTTTAAGTCTTTTTTCGATTGCGTTCTGAAGCGACTTATAACTATTGTACTTTACAAGCTTTGTAGCTACTGTCGAAGATGGGTTATTAGAAATATTGCATGAACTCAAAATGGTTAATGATAGTAGCAATGTTAGTATAACTCCGATAATTTTTTTGATTTTCATAAAAACTCCTCCATACTTATAATTTCATTTGTCCCAATTTACTGTTCCAAAAATTTTAAATGAATATTTTTATTTCAATATCTTTTGTATACATGCTTTATACGATATGAATTATAAAATGTTCCATTATTTTTGGATTTCAGTTTTCATAAGAAATCATGAAGCTTGGGAAGAGTTTAAATCTAATCAAAAATAGCAGCTTTATCATTTGTTTTAGCATTTGTAATATCATTATTTTATAATTTGTTTTATAATCTGTTTTATTATTTGTTTTATAATCTGTTTTATTATTTGTTTTATAATCTGTTTTATAATCTGTTTTATAATCTGTTTTATAATCTGTTTTATTATTTGTTTTATTATCTGTTTTATTATTGGTTCGGGTGTCAAAAGCATGATTTTCATTTATTGTAATTAGATGACTTAAAATGATTTCAAATGCCAGATTGCTTGTAATGGCCAATATTTGGCGATTTCATCAACATTTATCACATATCACTGCTTTGATACTTTTAACATCTGAACCATTATTTGTTTTATTAAAAATTAAAACAAATATCAAAAAGGGATTATCAAATAGCAAATGCAAATAGTCCCTATACTTTTAATTGCGGCACAAGTCCTTCAATTTCTTTCTTGTATTTTTTGATTACAGGGTATACATCGTCATTAAGAAATTCTCCAACCTGCTCGGGGGCTCTTCCTATATAAAGTGAAGGGTGCAAAAGATCGTCAAGTGATTCCTTATCAAGGCCGAATGCATCATCCGCAGCAATTCTTTCAAGAAGGTCGTTTCTTTCACCGTTCATTTTGACATTAGCAGCTGCCTCCATTGAGTGACTGCGTATTGCCTCATGAAGTTCTTGACGGTCTCCACCTTTCTTTACTGCTTCCATCATTATGTTTTCGGTACACATGAATGGAAGTTCCTCCATAATGTGCTTCTTTATAACATTCGGATACACAACTAGTCCATCTGAAATATTCATGTACAAGTTTAATATTGCGTCAATGCAAAGGAATGCTTCAGGAACAGAAATTCTTTTGTTTGCAGAGTCATCAAGAGTACGCTCAAACCACTGTGTTGCAGCAGTCATTGCAGGGTTTAGTGCATCAGCAATTACATATCTTGCGAGAGATGCAATTCTCTCACTTCTCATTGGGTTTCTCTTGTATGCCATAGCCGATGAGCCAATTTGGTTCTTTTCAAATGGTTCTTCAATTTCTTTAAGGTGTTGTAAAAGTCTAATATCGTTACTGAATTTCGTCGCACTTTGAGCAATACCTGAAAGTACATTCAATACACGTGCATCAACTTTTCTCGAATACGTTTGTCCACTGACTGCATAAACTTTCGAAAAGCCCATTTTTTTTGCTATTTTTTGATCAAGGTCGCGTGTTTTCTTATGATTGTCTTCGAAAAGAGACATAAAGCTTGCCTGTGTTCCCGTTGTCCCTTTGCTTCCAAGAAACTCGATGCTATCGATTACATATTCGAGGTCATTTAAGTCCATCATAAGATCCATTATCCAAAGTGATGCGCGCTTTCCAACTGTTACAAGCTGTGCAGGCTGAAAATGTGTAAAACCTAAAGTAGGCATATCCTTATATCTGTCTGCAAAATCTGCAAGTCGTGAAATTGTTGCTACAAGATTTTGTCTTACAAGTTTTAATGCGTCTCTCATTATAATAAGGTCAGTGTTATCTCCAACATAACAAGATGTAGCGCCAAGATGAATTATCCCTTTTGCAAGAGGACATTGTTCCCCATATGCATAAACATGTGCCATAACATCATGACGAACCTCTGCTTCACGCTTTTCTGCAATATCATAATTAATATTATCGACAAAGGCTTCCATCTGCTCTATTTGTTCGTCTGTAATATCAAGTCCTAGCTCTTGCTCTGTTTTTGCTAGAGCAATCCATAGTTTTCTCCATGTAGTAAATTTCATATCTGGTGAAAACAGATATTGCATTTCTTTGCTTGCATAACGCGAGTTTAATGGGCTTTCGTACTGGTTTTTCATTAATAAATTTCCTCCGATATTAATATGTAAAAGTCATACTATCTATTATAATATGTGGTGCTAATTATACCTTATTTCTTGCGTTAATAAAACTGTTCACGAATATTTAAAAGCCGAAACTTCAAACTTTAATTAAAAAGATTTAAATTCCGGCATTTTCTGAACATAATATGTAAAAAATGTTACTTCGTCATTTCAAAATTAGCTTAAATAGTCCAACCAATTTTAAATTTCGCCAAGAGCTTTCCTTGCAGCAGCAAGCTTTGTTGATACACAAAGAATTTCAATTGCAGGAGTAAGTTCGTGAAGTGGTGGGAAAGATGGTGCAATTCTGATATTGCTATCTTCTGGGTCTTTACCATAAGGGAAAGTTGCTCCTGCTGGAGTAAATTCAACACCACAAGCCTTGCATAAAGCAACTACTGTTTTAGCAGTTCCTAGTTTTACAAAAAGGCTTATGAAGTAACCGCCCTTAGGTTCATTCCAATTTGCTATATCGGTCATTGAAAGTTCATTTTTAAGAATCTCCAAAACACTAATAAATTTCGGACGGAGAATTGCAGCATGCTTTTTCATCATTTCATAAACACCGTCGGCATTCTTAAGGAATTTAACATGTCGGAGTTGATTTATCTTGTCGGGACCAATTGTCTGAAGAGTAATGTGTGACTTTATGTAAGAAATGTTTTCGTCACTTGCCGCGATACAAGCTATTCCAGCTCCTGCCCATGTAACTTTTGATGTTGATGCAAATTCAAAAACGCGATTTGCATTTCCACATTCTTCGCAAAGTGAAAGCATGTCTGGAACGCTATCGCTGTCATTCGAGTCAATTGGATGAACACAATACGCATTGTCCCACATTATTCTAAAATCTGGAGCTGCTGTTTTCATTGATGCAAGTTTTCTACATGTTTCTTCTGAATATGTTATTCCATCTGGATTGCTATAAACTGGAACACACCACATCCCTTTTATTGAAGGATCATTAGCCACTAAATCCTCAACTTTATCCATATCCGGACCTTGTGATGTCATAGGAACATTAATCATTTCAATTCCAAATTCATTTGTTACTGCAAAGTGTCGGTCATAACCAGGAACTGGACAAATAAAAGAAACTTTATCTTCTTTGCACCATGGTTTATCTGATCCAGGCACGCCAAAATGCATTGCTCTTGAAATCGCATCGTACATAAGATTTAAGCTTGAATTACCTTGTACTATTACATTTTTAGCATTAGTTGCAAGAACTTCTGCAAACAAAGCTCTAGCTTCTGGAACTCCGTCAAGTATTCCATAGTTTCGGCAGTCAAATCCGCTCTGATCTTTATAATCATTTTCTCCCAGGCATGTAGCCATTTCGTCAGACAAATCAAGTTGTTCCTTGCATGGCTTACCACGAGACATATTTAGGTTATAATTTTTCTCTTTATACTGAGAATATCTCTCTTCTAAACTGGATATTTCTTTTAACAAATCATCTTTACTCATTTTTTCATATGAAAGCATTGACTGGCCTCCTTGCATTTTTTTGTATCTATAGTACGTATTATACTATAACTGGCAATTTGTTTGCAAGTTAATTTTAATAATTATTCATTTTTAATTGAAATCTAGTCAAGATAAATTAATTTTATATCGTCATATTTTTTTTGAGGGGTAATGTGCACAAACGCACCTAAGGTTTTACAATAGTAATCCTGCATATTGTATTTCTGAATATAAATATCAGCACATCTTTTTATTCGACGCATTTTCTGTGATGAAATGCAGCCTTCGATTCCACCAAAAGTGTTTTTATTGCTTCTTGCCTTAACTTCAACAAAGAAAAGCGTTTCTTTATATTTTGCAATAATGTCAATTTCGCCTAATGGAGGAAAGGAATAATTTTGCGCGATTATCTTATAGCCAAGTGCGTCCATATAATGTGCAACGAAATTTTCAGCGCCGTTTCCAACATTTCTTTTCTCTGTTGGCATAAATTCTCCTCCATTCAAAATTCTACATTATTTAAAATCGATGGTTTTCAAAAAAATATTTGTATTATAAAAAATTTTAAATTTTGATTATTTTGCATTTTTTGAGTATGTTTTGTAACGATTAACATTTGTACAATGATTTTATATAATGAAGATTCTCACATAATCTCTCAAATCCAGCCTTTTAGAAATGTTTTTCTATGAATTGGTGTAATTCCATACTGTTTTATGCCTTGATAATGGAGAGCTGTACCATATCCTTTGTTTTTGTCAAAACCATAACCAGGAAAAACTAAGTCATATTCCATCATTAAACGGTCTCTAGTTACTTTTGCAAGAATCGAAGCGGCAGCGATTGAAACAGATAATGAATCACCTTTTATAATGGGAATAACGGGGATTCCAGTCCCCTGAAGATTAATTGCGTCAATAAGTAATTTGTCCGGTTTTATACAAAGCTGTTCAACACACATGACCATTGCTCTTTTCGTTGCATTAAGAATGTTTATTTCATCAATAACATCGTGTTCAAGTCTTACAACAGAGAAACATATTGCTCTTTTGGTAATTTCGTCAAAAAGTTCATCACGTACTTTTGCAGAAAGTTTCTTAGAATCGTTTAACCCAAGAATAGAGTCTTCAGGATCTAAAATACAAGCAGCTACTACAACTGGACCTGCAAGTGGCCCTCTGCCAACTTCATCAATGCCACAAACAAGTAAGTTCCCATTATCCCATTCTGATTTCTCATAAATGGACATTTCCTCATATTTTGCATTCAATTTTTCAAGTCTAATGCTTTCTTTTTCGCTATTCTTGACAGCCATATGCAAAGCTCCGTTTCAAAATATTATATCGTATTACAAGGTATTAGTATTCATTTGGTCCGCAATATCAGAGAGTTTATATATCAAATTACAATTAACTTATCAAGTCGAAAAATTTAAAAATCACATTTATTTACACGCTGTTTATTACATGCTCAAATTTCACTCAGCACCATGCACTTTGTACCAAGGTCTTTCAAGAGTCATCCGGCCCAGTTTGCCTCCTCGTATTTCATCAAGAAAAAGAACCGCAAACCTTTCGGTATCAACTCTTCCTCCAGAAAGCAGACATCCTCTTCTCTTCGCAGCTTCTTCAAAAACTTCAAATTCATTTCCAGAATCTGTTTCGATTTTGTATCTTTCTGCCAAACGCTCTGGATAATACTTCTTTAAAAGAAGCATCGCTTCATAAGCAACTTCGATTACATCAATAACTGAATCGCTTATTGCGCCTGTAGCTGCAAGACAAATCTGGTTTTCGCGTTTACCTAAGTTTGGCCAAAGTACACCAGGCATATCCATTAATTCTAAATGTTCGTCGGTTCTTACCCACTGCGAAGATCTTGTAACTCCTGGACGGTCAGATGTAGCTGCAATTTTACGCCCTGACATTGTATTGATAATAGTTGACTTGCCAGTATTTGGTATCCCTACAACCATTGCTCTTATTGGCCTGATAAGTCGTCCCTTGCTTTTTGCTCTCTCGATTTTTTCTGAGCATAAATTAAGACAAGCGTCTTTCAACCTTTTCATTGTTGCTTTATTTATTCCTTCAATAGCAATCGACTTAACGCCTTCGCTTTCGAAAATTTTAATCCATTCTTTGGTAATAGTTTCCTCCGCAAGATCGGATTTGTTTAAAACGAGAATGCGTGGCTTTGTTCCAAGAATTTTGTCAATCTCAGGATTTCTACTCGACAATGGCACTCTTGCATCACATATTTCTATTACCATATCTACCTTTTTTAGGCTTTCTTTAACTTCCCTAAGGGCTTTAGCCATATGCCCGGGAAACCAATTAATATCCATCTTTGTAACCATGAATTTTATCACTATATTTAGTAAAAAATCCATAATCCTTTCTAATCTGAAATAATTCAAATTTTGTAATATTTTCGGCAAATAATTTTCCGAAACAATGTTATAATTATACTATAAACACAACCTTTGGTCTACAAAAAAAGAAGCGCCTCTCTATCAAAATCAGCAGCTTCTCTTTTGTTTCTTTTTTATGGCAGGAATTACTTCTTTGAAATAAGCCTTTCCTTAACCTTAGCAGCTTTCCCTACTCGATCTCTCAAGTAATAAAGCTTAGCCCTTCTAACTTTTCCTTTACGGATAGTCTCGATATGATCGATTTTGGGCGAATGGACTGGAAGAATTCTCTCAACACCAACACCTGATGCAACTCTTCTTACTGTAAATGATTCAGACAATCCTGATCCTTTACGAGCAATAACTGTTCCTTCAAATATTTGAATTCTCTCACGTGTTCCTTCTTTGATTTTCAAGTGAACTTTGACATAATCACCGATTTCCAAATCAGGATAGTTGTTTGTAATTTGCATTTGTTCTACTGCTTTAACTAAATCCATTATGCGTTCCTCCCTTCATTTCAGGACGTTCATGCACGCAATTGGCAGCGGACCATCCGTAGTACCGTGGTATTCTATCATATGAATCGAAAAAGTGCAATAGTATTTTTTTATTTTGGATTTTTCCGGCTTTTATTTTCCGGCTTTTTCGGATTGCAATTTCTGCTTTTTTTCTACATTTTATTGCAATTTCTGCTCTTTTCTACCTTTAATTGCAATTTTTGCAATTTTTCTAATTTGCAATTTCTATAATTTTGTAATTTTTGAAGCGGTTAATTGTCTTCAATCGTTTTTAATTTGTATTTCTATATTTGGACAAAGCTCGCAAATTTCAGAACTAGCACAAAATCAACAACAGCCGCTGCTACCACCGCCAGAACAGTCACAGTTTGGTTCGGTCCCATTAATCCAACCACTTATAATTGCGGAAGTACAACCTACACCAGATTTAACATCAATTGACGCAAAAGGGCAGTTCATGCCGCATGCTCCACACTCCATACAGGCATCCTTATCTATAAGAAAAGCTTTTCCATTTGCAATTTCGATAACTTCTTGCGGGCAAACATCTATACATATCCCGCAACCTGTGCATTTTTCTGTAATTATTTTAATTTTAGCAACATTTTTTAAATGTCTCAATTTCATTTGATTTTATTTCCCTTCATCATCGAATCATTGTCTAAATTTCTTTTTATTTTATAATTCTATATAATTGCAAATCCGTTTAACACCAAAAGAATTGTTCCAATTACAAAAAGCCCAAGTATTGCAGGTACAGCAATTTTCATTTCTTTGGAAACACCTGAAAGCGAGGTATATGTAGATGAGCCTGTAAAATTCATTGCATAATAAGCGGAAACTGATGGCAATACGAGGAAATATCCAATTGCTTTAATATCTCCATATGACACCGACTGTGGCCATCCATTAATAAGGTTTACTACAAGTGCCCAAATAAGGCCTATCAGAAATCCCTTCCATGCAAATGCTCTTCCTGGAATCCATGAAAGAAGAGCTGGAACTACTACACAGCCAACCATTAACGACCCGATGTATGCGTATAAATCAACAAGACCGAATTGCTTTTTCATAAAAAGATTTAAAAGGAAAAGTATTGCGAAAACTTTAACTGAAGTCTTCAATGCATTTACAAATTCAATTGGTGTTAATACAATCCTGTCTTTAAAAGAAAATTTAACTTTTCGCATTTCTTTCGATGCCTTATTCCCATTTGCCATGAATTCTTTGAGATCTTCAATTCTGACAGGACCATATGTGACCTTAAATCCTGTTTTTTTAGTAATTTCATGGGCCACAACTCCTGTTGCGCCTAATTGAGGAAGAATAATATTTCTGTGTGAAACTATATTTTTGAGATTAGTTTTAGAAATGCGATTTATAAGTTCCTTGGTTCCAAATGTACCTTTGCCTGCTGCACACCAAACATTTACACCCTTTGTATCCAAAACTAAAATCCAAGCATCAGAACCATCCATCGATTTTCGTACAACGTCAAAGGTTAATTTGTAATTCGCTGTCACCAAAACTTGCGACAACGACGATGGATTTCCAATTGCATAAATTCCTGGATCAACTTTATAATTCATACGGCCGATTCCCAATCGAGTTTTTGCAGTACCAAATTTATCGGAGGTTTCAAGGCGAGTTGAAATTTGTGGAATTAGACCTGCTGACGTTTTAATATAACAGATTATCCAGTTTTCCTTTTTATGAGAGGTTTCACAACATGAACGCTCATCGGAACAGCTTGAACTTTCATCAGAGCAACATGTACTTTCTTCAGAGCAACAAAAACTTTCAGGATTAATAGCGACAGAACCTTGCAATCTTTTATTTAAATTGCTATTTTTTACAAATTTCTTCATTTTGACCTCATTCTCAGTAATGATTTTACTTTAATTTCTAGTTTTTATAATTATTTTCATTTAATATCACTTTTTTACATTAATCATTTATATCTGTTTCTCTATTCGATTTTCATATTACTCATTTCTTTTTTTTATCTATTCGATTTTACTATTAATAATTTCTTTATGATTATCATTTCTAATATTTCAAAACGTTGCTTCAATTATGAATTCGATTCAAATTGGTCTGAAATATTTTATAATAAAAAAAATCTCTACAATTCTATTTCATATAGAATCATCGCAAGAATCGCAGGGGCAACAGTTTCTGTTCTCAAAATCCTTTTGCCAAGAGTTATACTTGATATTCCTAATTTCTTTGCAAATTCTATTTCTTCGTGATCAAATCCACCCTCTGGCCCAATCATGAAAGCAATTACAGGCTTATTTTCTGCACCAATGTCTTTCGCTTTGCACAAAATTGATTTTATACTCATCTCTTCTTCACATTCCCACGGAATAAATGAAATCTTTGCGTTTGCAATTTGTTTAGCGGCTTCTTTAAAAGATAATGGCTCTCTAATTAACGGTATAATGCTACGATTGCATTGCTTAGCCGCTTCTAACGCAATTTTGTTCCACCGGCTTAGCTTCTTTTCTATGTCATTTTTGTCAGTGATTTTAACAATGCACCTTGAGCAGGCAACCGGTACAATCGATGCGCCACCGAGTTCTACGCATTTTTGAATTATAGTTTCCATTTTGTCAGACTTTGGTAGTCCTTGATAAATTACAATTTCAAATGGAGATTCATTTTCTGATTTATAACGTGAAAAAATCGTAATTCTTACTAAGTCCGTTTCAAAAGCTTCAATCAGACAATTATGGTCCATTCCTGTTGAATCGCAAATTGTTATACTTTCGCCGATTTTCATACGGAGTACATCACGTATATGTTTAAAATCCTCCCCTGAAATGGAGATTTCATTTTCAAATTCAGTAATCGGATATGGAACAAAGAATTTTGGCATATTACAAATCTCTTTCGTCAAATTTTTCTTGTTAATAGTACATTCACAAAGCAAATAATAGCACGAAACTCCTGAAAAATAAAGAGACATGTTTCCCACCCCTTTGAAAGGTTATAGAAACACGTCTTTTAAATTCATAAAACTTCAAAATGCAAAACTGTAAAAATGTAAAAATTACCTATTTTCTACTTTTCATTGTCTCTGTTTCATAATGTTTTGTTTTTTCAATCCAGTCTTTTCCATTCAAAATGCCTTCTTCTTCACAATAATTATCCCAAACAACTCCAAATGGCAAAGATTTTAACTCTTCTTGAATCGCTAGACGCTTTGAATAATCCAAAGATAATTTGATTGATTTCAAAAGTTCGACGGGTTCAAGAAATGCTTCAAGCAAAGCTTTTCTTGTATTCCTTTTTTATAATTAAATACATTTTCTTAGTTCTATAACTCTTTGAGTAATTGATTCGCCTTTCATAAAAACGCTAGATGATCCTGCAACGTATAAGTCAGTGCCCGCCAAACTCATTCTTTTGGCGTTTTCAAAACTAACATTACCATCAACTTCTATCTCTACATCGCCAAAACCAGCTAAATCAAGTTTCGTTCTCAAGTCAGCAATTTTGCCAATAGTAGATTCAACTAGCTTTTGTCCAGCATATCCGGGGTTTACAGTCATAAGAAGTACTGCATTAAGACTATCCATACAATAATCGAGAGTCGACAAAGGGGTTGCCGGATTGAGAGCAAGCATTGGTTTTGCGCCATAAACTTCTCTAATAGAAACCAAAGTTCTTTGAACATTCAGACATGCTTCCGTATGAAATGAAACATAATCTCCTGGCAAAATCCCAAACCTATGTAGATGATCTTCTGGTTTCATTACCATCAAGTGAATATCAAAGGGTATTGTAGTCATTTCGCGAACAGCGTTCATAAAATCGGGGCCTAAAGTAAAATTCGGAACAAATTGGCCATCCATAATATCAAAATGAAGGTATTCACACTTTGCTTCTTCAAGTAATTTAATATCAGCTTCAAGGGCTTTAAAATTAGCACACATCATCGAAG
Source organism: Saccharofermentanales bacterium (assembly GCA_038326615.1). Taxonomy (GTDB): domain Bacteria; phylum Bacillota; class Clostridia; order Saccharofermentanales; family UBA5734; genus JBBQKF01. The sequence goes on from JBBQKF010000041.1 coordinate 18,623, forward strand.
GTGAGATTTTGCCGATTCGTTTTGGATTATTAGCTGTTATTCCCATTTCTATATCCATGATTAATTCATTATTACTATTTTGAATTAATCTATTTCCTTTCTAATCTATTTTGTGGATTGTATTATTTTAACGATTCGGATTAACTATTACTCGCATGCCAACATGACTTTCTGCTGCTTCAAATGCCTTATCAATATCATCGAGACCGAACTTATGAGTAAAATATTTTTTCATATCGATTCTTCCTGATGCAATCAAATCAATAGCCTTCTGATGATGGACCGGCATCGCTCCATGAGCGCCATGAACGAATAACTCCTTGTAATGGATAATATTCGTATTTAATGTAACTTCTTGTTTGCTCACAGGTAATCCGCCGAAAAAATTAACGCGCGCTCTGTTCTTTGCCATTTTAAGGGCATCAACCTGAGATTCAGGTGAGGGATTTGCAGTTATAATAACATCAGCACCCAGTCCTGCAGTTTCTTCAAGTACTCTTTCTATTGCATTTTCTTCTGATGAACAAATATATATATCAGCGCCGAATTGCTTTGCCATCTCAAGACGAGGACGACTTCTTTGAACAACTATTATTTTCGTAGCACCCATTAGTTTTGAAACTTCAATCAGCATGCAACCGATAGGGCCTGCGCCGATTATTATAACTGTGTCTCCAAGTTTTATATTTGACAATTCAAGCGCATTTAAAGCACATCCGAGAGGTTCCGCCAGAGCTGCTTCGTCAAAAGATACATGATCAGGAATTTTGTGGACTGGCCCATAATTTACAACAATACGATTTAGTTCCAAATATTGAGCAAATCCGCCTTGGAACTGATAACCCATTGCATAGTTTATCTGACAGTTATTCCCAATTCCAGCTTCACAAAATACACATTCTCCGCAAGGTACATCAGCGCCTACAGCCACACGGTCGCCAACTTTGAATTTTGTAACATTTTTGCCCACTTCGACAACTTGTCCAGAAATTTCGTGCCCAATTATTGTAGGTGTTTTCACCCTGCTATTACCAAAATGGAAAATTCTTATGTCCGACCCGCATACTGCACATGATTCAACTTTCAGCAAAACACCGTTGTCATCAATCTTTGGGGTTGGAACTTCTTTAACGACCATCTTGTTTAATTCTTCTAAAACTGCTGCCTTCATTTTTTCATACTCCTTTAGTTTCCTTGTGTTTCATAAATTAATTAATACCACTTTTAATTTTTTTTGTTCTTTTATAAGTATTTTGAGTTGCTTTGTATACACTGTAATGGATAGCAAACTTCTATGTAGTTATATTCATTCTGTAATGGATAGTAAACTTCTATGTAGTTATATTCATTCTGTAATGGATAGCAAACTTCTATGTAGTTATATTCATTCTGTAATGGATAGCAAACTTCTATGTAGTTATATTCATTCTGTAATGGATAGCAAACTATTATGTAATTGTGTTAACTCTGGAATGGTTAGTAAACAATTATGTAATTAAACTTAAATTCGGTAGTTAATAATTGACATACATTACTTTGTTAAAAAATTCTTTCCGCTCTTTAATCATATTGAATGGTTTAATCCCATCTTCAAACGATACTCTGTGAGTAATAAAATCTTTAACATTAATCTTCCCTGATGCCATTGCTTCAATCGATAATTCCCAGTCATTTATAGGTACTTTAGAATAGCTTGAATTCCATGTACCTTTCAAAGTCAATTGTTTACGCAAAATCTCCCAATATTTTTTTTGTGAAAGATGCATATCGCTAATCGGGTTACCCATCGTAACAACAGTCCCAAAAGGTCTCGTAACTTCAAGACACTGCTCTAAAGTTGCCGATACACCTGCTCCTTCTATTGCAATATCTACTCCGCGGTTGGACGTCTGGCTATTAATATAAGTCGCAGGATCTATTTCCGAACTATTAAATGCATCAATAAATCCAAGATTTTTTGCAAATTTCACTTTACCAGAATCGATATCCCAAAGAAATATTCTGCTTGCACCACACGCCTTCGCCCACGAAGCAAGCATAAGGCCAATAGGTCCAGCGCCTGCTATTGCGATTTTATCTCCAATTGCAATTCCTCCACGTCTTAGTGCATGAATAGCAACTGCACAAGGCTCAGCCATCGCAGCCTCTTCATATGACAATAAGTCAGGAACGAGTACAAGATTCCATACAGGTATTGCCTGAAAAAATGCAAACCCCCCATCTCTTCTTGATCCAAAATAGTCATAATCCTTACAGGTTGCATACTCTCCTATTTCGCACGAATCACATTTGAAGCATGGTAACATAGGAAAAATCGCAGCCTTCCTGCCAATTAATGCTTTATCAACGCCTTCGCCTATTTCAACAATTAGTCCTGCAAACTCGTGTCCTGGTATTATTGGAAATGAATATGTTCCTTTTGTTAAAACACGTGATATGTCTGATCCACAAATACCACTGGCCTTGATTTCAACGAGGACCTCCCCTTTATTCGGTTTTGGTATTGGAACTTTTTCGTAACGCAAATCTCCGATTGCATGCAAAACAAGTGCATTCATTGTTGATTCTGTTTTGTTTTTTGTATTATCAAATTCTTGTGTCACTTTTAATCATCCTTTTCTTTTTGAACCCATTCCTATTAATAATATATTGCAAAAATTAGTGATTGTGTTTTATTTGTTTAGTTGTTTATTTTTTTTATATTTATTCATATATTTATTCATATATTTATTTTGATATTATTTGTTTTGATATTATTTGTTTTGATATTATTTATTTATTTATTTGTTTGTCTGGTTAATTCTTTAAATTATTGTTGCTTTATTTGATTGTTTGGTTATTTAGTTGTTTATTGAATGTTTGAGCGTTTGATTGATTTATGGGAATATAATAAATATTAATGTCTATACTTTTACAAATTGTTTCCAATAATTAACTGATGCAATATGATCTGCAATAACATTATTATCGGTATCCCAATGTTCGCGGTGACTAAGTTCAAAAGTAAGAAGTGACTTTTCACATCCTGATTCTTCAAGTGCCTCAATTACCTTTTCAGCCTTTATAATCCCTTGTTCATTATATTCATCGGTAAATGCCCAGTGATTACTCTTATTAATTTGTGTCTGCTGGAGATGAATAATCGGAGAAACGGCGCCGAGTTTTCTAATCCATGGATATGGGTCTCTTTCATCAGGATGAGGTGCATGACCAACGTCAAGACAGCATTTCATTGGCACGCCACAATTAGCATTAACTCTTGCCATGAGGTCTAAAGTTTCCTGAACAGTATTCCCCATTTCTCGAGGTACCGACATTGGTTCGAATATTATGCAGTCAAATCCGATTTCTTTTGCATAAAAAGAAAGTTTCTGCCAGTTTTTAACTCCTTCATCGATTATTTCTTCACGCAATGATAAATTCTCATACGTTGGAAAAGTTAAAATCCCAAAATGACTTCCACCATTTGTTGCTCCAAGTTTTGCTCCAATATCAAAAAAGCGTTTGAACCATTCAACCCAAATTTTTCTTGCTTCTTCATCAGGATGCATCAAATGATTTACTCTTGTGTAGGCACTTGTAAAAATTGAATCTACGGAAAAATAGTTTCTTTTCATGCTTTCTTTGATTCTGACAATTTGCGAATCGATATAATCCTGCGGTAAAAAAGGATTTAAAAGATCAGCAACAAATTGCACGCTGTGCAATCCTAAATCTTCCCCTACTATTTTGCCCCATGCCTCAGGTTCCATATATCTATTTATTGCAAACCCGCAATTTACTGATAATTTTAAATCCATATTGTCTCCTATTTAATGCACAACAAAAAACATTCCTTTGTGTCAAACTTTTGCAATCTAAGAATTACTCGCAGTTTATCAAATGTTTATTTGTGCATACTCTTGATTTATATTGATTATTTCGAATTCGATGATATAATTGTATACGAGATTATTTTTCATTGCTAGTAGGGGCGAAAAACATGGAAACTGAACATTTTGGCAGTTATTTTTAATCTTAAAAGAGCATCAATGAGCACCTCAAAGAGGTTTTAGATCATTCTTATTACACATAAATGATTGACAAGCTATTTTAATGTAGTAGTTTGCTCATAAATTGAGCGCACATTATGGATTTACTATTTGTCAGAAGATAAGAAAGTTTAATTGCAGAAAGAATACTCGAAAAAACATAAAATGGTTTAGCAATAAATAGAATGTTTGGTAAAATAAAATAGTTGATTAAATTAAATTTGATTAGATAATTTTATAGCAGAGAGACAAATCGATAAGATATAAATATTTTTTGAAAAAGACAAAATAATAAGATAAGAAGATAAATTTGAAACGCAAGGAGGAAATGAGTAGCTTTTAAGATAAAGCTATTTCATAAGAACATTATGTTTACACTTGAAAGGCAACAGGCAATTTATGATTTTGTTAAAGAAAAGAAGTCTGTTTCTGTAGAGAAACTTGCTAAGAAATTTTTTACAAGCGAGACAACGATTCGACGCGACCTATGTAAACTTGAAAGTTCAGGTCTCATAAGAAGAACTTATGGCGGTGCTCTTCTCATTGAAGGTGCAGATACTGAAATACCTTTAGTTGTGCGCGAAAGTGAAAATATTCATGCAAAAAATGCAATAGCGGCAGCGGCGGCTGATATGGTGACTGATAATGATATTATAATAATGGATTCTAGTAGCAGTGCACTTAGAATGGTTCCTTTTCTTGAGAAAAAGAAAAATCTAACGGTTATTACCAACGGTGCAAAAGCAGCTGTTGAATTAGGAAGTATGCTTCATCCAAAAGTATATTGTACTGGAGGATTTTTAAGAGAAAATTCTCTGTCGTACATCGGGCCATATGCAAGATCCGTTATGGAGACTTTGCATGCAAATAAACTGTTTTTTTCCACCCGTTCGATATCAATTCCTGATGGAATTACCGATATAAATGAAGAAGAGGCAGAGCTAAGGCGTATAATGATAAAAAACGCAAAATCAGTTATATTGCTTATGGATAGTAGCAAAATCGACACCGTTTCATTTTGTAGTGTATGCAAAATTTCACAAATCAGCGTTTTAATAACTGATAGTAACACGCTTGTCGATGAGCCTGAATGGATTAAAAGCGGGATACATATAATAAGAGTCTAATAATTATAGAAAGAAGATTAATAATGGGTAAAATTTTAGTACTAGCAGAGAAACCTTCAGTAGGAAAAGAACTAGCCAGGGTTCTTGGAAGCAAAGACCGACGTGACGGCTATTTTGAAGGCAGTAAATACATTGTTACCTGGGCACTTGGCCACCTTGTAACATTGGCTGATCCTGAGCATTACGGCGAACAATACAAAAAGTGGGATCTTGAAACACTTCCGATGATTCCTCCAAAAATGGATTTAACTATTATAAAGGAAACTGCGAAACAATATAAAACCGTCCAGTCCCTTTTGCATAATCCAAATGTTGATGAGTTGGTTATAGCAACTGATGCTGGTCGCGAAGGCGAACTTGTAGCAAGATTCATTATAATGAAAGCTGGATTTCGAAAGAAAATTTCGCGGCTTTGGATTTCTTCACAAACCGACAATGCAATTAAAGAAGGATTTTCGAGATTGCGTCCATCTTCAGAATACGATAACTTATACAGCTGTGCATTTTGTAGAGCCGAAGCTGACTGGCTTGTAGGGTTAAATGTAAGTCGTGCTCTAACATGCAAGTATAATGCGCAGTTGTCTGCCGGAAGAGTTCAAACCCCAACCCTTGCAATCATTGCCCAAAGAGAAAGTGAAATCAACAAATTTGTATCAGTACCGTTTTATCTTGTTAATGCTGAGTTTAATGGTTTTAGTCTTACTTGGAAAGATTTGGCGTCAAATCAATCTCGTATTTTTGATAAGGCCATTGCTGATGAAATAATCAGAAAAATATCTGGTCAAATTGCCGTTGTTACTGAAGTAAAAAAGGAACAAAAACGAGAATCCTCTCCCCTTCTTTATGATCTCACTGAATTACAACGGGATGCTAACAAGAGATTTTCATTTACCGCTAAGCAAACCTTGAATATTATGCAAAGTTTATATGAAGCTCATAAATTGTTGACATATCCAAGAACTGACAGTCGCTATCTCACAACTGATATTGTCCCTACGCTAAAAGACAGATTAAAGAGCATCTCTGTGGGCTCATACGCAAATTATGCAACTGCAATAATAAGAGCTGGAATAACACCTTCTAAGCGGTTTGTAGACAATGGCAAAGTAACAGACCATCATGCAATAATCCCTACAGAACAGTTTATGGATTTAAACAGACTCACATCAGACGAAAAGAAGGTTTATGATCTTGTCGTGAAAAGATTTTTAGCCGTTCTTAGCCCTGATTTCGAATATGAACAGACCTCAGTTAAAGCAAAAATTGCTGACGAAATATTTACTGCAAAAGGTAAAATCATCAAATCTATGGGATGGAAAAATATTTATACCGGCGTTGATATTGATGAAGCAAATATTGATGCAGACGAAAAAGAACAGACTTTACCTGATTTAAAGTTTAAAGATTCATTTCCTGTCAAAAAAGCAAATCTGGTTATTGCTAGAACCAAACCACCTTCAAGGTACACAGAGGCTACATTGCTTTCTGCCATGGAGCACCCTGGTAAATTCATCGAAAATGATGCCATGCGTGCAGTTATGGATGGAACAAAAGGAATTGGAACCCCTGCTACGAGAGCAGACATTATTGAGAAGTTATTTAATTCAAGTTATGTAGAACGCCGGGGAAAAGAAATTCATACTTTAAGCAAAGGAATTCAATTACTTGAGCTTGTTCCTGTGGAGCTTAAATCGCCTGAACTAACTGCTAAATGGGAGGAAAAACTTACTTCAATAAGCAAAGGCACCTCGAAAAGCCAACAATTTTCATCTGACATTAAAATTTATGTTGAAAAACTTATCAACAATATTAAACTAAGTTCATCTTCATACCATCATGATAATGCAACTAAGGAAAAGTGCCCTAATTGCGGCAAATTCATGCTTGAAATTAATGGCAAGAAAGGAAAAATGCTTGCCTGTCAAGACCGTGAATGCGGATATCGTTCAAATTTATCATTTCTTAGCAACGCAAGGTGTCCAACCTGTCATAAGAATCTTGAAGTTTTTGGCGATGGAGAAAAGAAACTTTACTCTTGCAAGTGTGGATTTAGAGAAAAGTATGAATCTTTCAATAAAAAACTATCAGAAGCCAAAGATAATACATCAAAAAGGGATGTTCAGGCATATATGAAAAAGCAACAGGAAGAAAAAGAAGATTCAAATTCAGCCTTTGCAATTGCGTGGGAAAAGGCGAACAGAAAGTAATATTCTATAGTTTTAATATACTTATTGCGCCTATCCTTCCTATATGTACTAGCTTATTCTTAACATTTATTTAATGGAAGTTAATATTTCAATTAAATTCTTCGTTTTTATCCGTTTTTATCCGTTTTTAATTCGTTTTTTGCTCGAATTTTTGAAATTTGCACTTGACAGAAACCTATGAAAAGGGTAGAATTACTTTCGCTGTCACATGCGCTCGTAGCTCAATTGGATAGAGCGTCTGGCTACGGACCAGAAGGTTGTGGATTCAAGTTCTGCCGGGCGCACCAGCAAATAAACCCTCGAAGCTTTATAAGTTTCGAGGGTTTTTACTTTTACTAAATCTTTTACTAAATCTTTTACTAAATCTTTTACTAATTCTTTTTCTAATTCTAATTCTGGTTTTAATTCTAATACTAATTCTATTATTATTACAATGCTAATTCTTTTTTTCAATCCTAATTCTATTATTATTACTTTGCTAATATCTTTTTTTCAATCCTAATTCTATTTACAATTCAACATCT
>JBBQKF010000042.1:0-25297 GCA_038326615.1 Saccharofermentanales bacterium
GAAAGACAACAAGGCGAAAGACAACAAGGCGAAAGACAACAAGGCGAAAGACAACAAGGCGAAAGACAACAAGGCGAAAGACAACAAGGCGAAAGACAACAAGGCGAAAGACAACAAGGTGATAGAAAATTTGCTGAAGGAAAAACTGGTATCAAAGAAGTTGGAAATAAGGCTTTAGGAACCAGAAATTCTGAAGATAAGGCATCCAGAAATAGAACTACTGAAAGTAGAACAACAGAAAATAGGGCGACCGAAAACAGAACGACTGAAAGTAGAACAACTTCGAGAAAATCCTCAGGACCTAAAAGTTTTGATGATGCAAAAACGGGAGAAAGAACATCAAGCAGACGCGAAGATAGTTCAAAACCAGTATCAAAAAGCTTTGACCAAAGACTGCCTAAAACTAAAAAATTCAGTGGAGGTAAGGAAAAGAGTTCTAGCCGCACAGAAAATTTTAAAGAAGGTAGCTTTAAGACAAAATCAGGGGATTCATCAAAACCCTCTATTGAAAGAACAAAGAATAGCAGTGAAAATAGAAATTTAAGATCTAAGGAGGACAAAGTTTATGACAAGAATAATACGCGGCAAGGAAATGGCAACACTAATCCGGGAGGAAATCAAGACAGAGGTAGAAAAAATACTTTTAGAAAATAATAAGGTTCCAGGACTTGCGGTAATACAAGTTGGAGAAAATCCAGCATCTTCTGTTTATGTAACAAATAAGAAGAAAGCATGTGAAGAAGCAGGTTTTCGCTCTTTTGGATACCATTTACCAGACGATGCAAGCGAAAAACAACTTTTAGATCTTGTTGATGCACTTAATGATGATCCAAATGTTCATGGAATTCTTTGTCAGCTTCCTTTGCCCAAACACATGGATGAATTCAAAGTTTTATGCAGAGTCTTACCTCAAAAAGATGTTGATGGATTTCACCCAATGAATGTTGGACTTTTGTCAATTGGCAAAGAAAGCCTTGTTTCTTGTACACCGGCAGGGATTATAGAAATGCTTTTAAGGTCCGATATAGAAATCGCTGGTAAAGAATGTGTAATCATTGGAAGAAGCAATATTGTAGGCAAACCTGTTGCACAGCTTATGATTGCAAAGAATGCCACTGTTACAATAGCACACTCGAAAACGAAGGATTTAAAAGAAGTCTGCCGCCGTGCCGATATCCTTATTGTAGCAATAGGCCGTTCTAAATTTGTAACAGCTGAATTTGTAAAACCTGATGCAGTTGTTATTGATGTTGGAATAAATAGAGATGAGAATGGCAAACTTTGCGGAGATGTAGATTTTGATTCGGTAATGGGCGTTGCTGGCGCAGTTTCACCTGTACCAAATGGTGTTGGCCCGATGACAATAACAATGTTACTTAAAAATACTTTACATGCATTTAAGATGATAGAAAAGATATAAACCCGAAAATTCATATTTATTATGAAACGGAGATTTTATGGATTCTTATACAAATAATAGTGAATTATTGATTTCATCAATTGAAATATTGTGTGTTGGAACAGAATTGCTTATGGGACAGATTGTAAATACGAATGCCTCATTTCTTGCTAAAGAAATGTCTCTTGTTGGAATTCCTTCTTATTATCAGTCTGTTGTGGGGGATAACCCTGCGCGTCTTGAGGCATCAATTTTACAAGCATTAAGCAGGTCGGATGCAGTAATTTTAACAGGCGGATTAGGCCCTACTGCGGATGATATTACTATGGAGATTGCAGCTAGAGCCGTTAATAAGAAACTTGTTATTCATGAAGAAAGTGTAAAAGTAATTAGATCAATTTTTGAACAATATAACCGCCCTATGACGCCAAACAACCTAAAACAGGCGATGCTTCCAGAGAGTAGTATTATTCTACCTAACAATCACGGAACTGCTCCAGGAGCTATTATAGAAGTTTGGGTTGATGAATTTTATTCGGCTTTATACAGGACGGGCGATTCTGATATTAATTCACATATATTTCACTCTATTCCACAAGAACATGAAACGGCATCGGACAAATACACAAAGAAAGCATTAATAATGCTACCAGGACCACCTTCAGAAATGCGAGGAATGTTTGCCACTTATGTCAGACCTTATCTGGAGAAACGTGCTCCGATAATAATCAAATCGAGTTTTGTCAGATTGTTCGGAATTGGAGAATCACATGCCGAAACCAAACTAAAGGATCTTATTGATCGGCAGTCAAATCCAACGATTGCACCTTATTGTTCGGATGGAGAATGCATGTTTCGAATTTCGGATACAAGAGATAGAAATGCAAAAGATAGTTCTCAAAATGCTGATGTAGATTTGCTGATTGACACTGTTAAAGAGCGTTTAGGCGAATTTGTTTATGAAATTGGCGACAGAAACATGCCCAATGTCGTTTTTGATCTTCTTGATAGTGAAGGACTAACAGTTTCATTTGCTGAATCATGTACTGCAGGAATGGCGACATCTCTTCTGGCGGATATTCCAGGTTCTTCGCGTGTTTTAAAAGGAAGTGTTGTGAGTTATTCAAATGACGTTAAGGAATCGCTTTTGCATGTACCTTCACAGGTTTTATTTTCACACGGTGCGGTAAGCGAACAAACCGCATTAGCTATGGCTAAAGGATGCCGGCAGGCCCTTAAGACGGATTATTCTGTTTCGATTACAGGAATAGCAGGTCCGGATGGAGGAACAGAAGATAAGCCAGTAGGATTAGTTTTTATATGTGTTTGCGGACCATGCAATGATAAGATTAAAGAATTGCAACTTCGCGGAAGTCGTTCAAAAATAAGATATTTAGCTTCGCTTAATGCTTTTGATCTTTTGAGGAGGTCTGTGCTGGATGACCAACGGCGATAAGATTATTAAACCAGCCAATAGCGCTGCAAAAGCAACCGTCATTGTTATGGTTGCTTTGATTTTAAGTAAAGTTACAGGGCAGTTAAGAGAAATACTTATTCCTGGCAAAATTGGATTCGGAATGTTATCTGATGCATATATTCTTGGCTTCATGATCCCAGATTTAATATACCAGTTGCTGGTAGGTGGCTCAATTCAGGCAGCTATAACTCCATCTCTTTCTGGAGCCATTAGTAGTAATAATGAGAAAAAGGCGTGGAAGAGCGTAAGTATTTTTATAAATGTAACATCAGTGTTGATGCTTGTTGCAGTTCTTATTGGTGAGATTGCGATTCCATATGTTCTTCCTCTTTTTTCTGGCGATAAATCGCGCGAGACTGTTGACCTTGCAATATCAGTTTCAAGAATGCTCTTTCCACAAGTTTTCTTTATGATGCTGGCAGCTTTGTCTATCGGGGTGCTAAATGCTTACAAGAAATTTACTGCAGCATCTCTAGGGCCAGTTGTTTATAATCTTTGCGTAGTTTTGAGTATGATATTGTTTGGAAACAAAACACCCGAAGGTATGATTAAAGTGGCAGCAGGTGTAATGATTAGTGCGTGTATTTATTTTCTGATGCAATTTTACTTTTCACGAAAAGAATTTGGTAATTACAGACTATTGTTTTCTATAAAAGACACTGGATTTCGAAGATTAGTAAAACTTGCAATCCCAACTTTATTATCAGCATCAATTGTTCAGATTAATCTAATTATTTTATCAGGATTTACAAATTATTATAGCGATGGTTCACTTACAAGCCTTCGTTTTGCTATTACTACATGGCAGTTGCCATATGGAGTTTTTGCCGTTGCCGTTGGCAGTGTAATGCTCCCGACTTTAGCTGGCCATTTTGCCCGTGCAGATTTTAAAGAGTGTTCAAGAGTTCTTACAAGAAGCCTCAGGACCGCTTTGTTTCTTACAATACCTTCAGCTGTTATATTTTTCATGCTGAATAAAGAAGTTATTCGTGGTATTTTTCAATGGGGTAGTCGCAATCTCACATCTCAAAACATCGAACTTACTTCATCTATGCTATCCTGGTATTGTATAGCGATGATCTCCCATACGATAATATTTATTATGAATATGGCATTTTATGCAGTCGGAAAAACAAAAATACCTTTAATTAACGGGCTTCTTACGCTAGTTACAAACACAGTTTTATGCCTCGTTCTTACCCGCTTTTCACCATTTGGCGTCATAAGCATGCCGATCGCATATTCAATTTCAAGTGTGATAAGTGTAATTCTTTTGTTAACATTATTTTATAGAATTATCCCGAAATGTGCTCCGCGTAAAATTCCACAATATATAATAAAAGCTGCATTCTGCGCTCTAGGAGCGTTGGGCGCTTTGTTTCTGGTTAGTAAAATACCATATGATTCACCAAGCAAAATAATTCAGCTAATAATGCTTACTGCTAAAGCCATAGTTGGATTTGGAGCATACTTTGCAATAGGTGTATTTCTTCAAATGCGTGAATCTATACAGATTATTGAAAATTTTTCAGGTAAATGGACGAAATTGTCTGAATATGTAGGATTTAGTCGAAAAAAATAGTAAAAAAGGTTATTGACGAATGAACTCATTAACTCTATAATTAATATAGAACGAATGTTCGGATGGAGGAGATATTTATGGCAAGAGGCAATAAAGAACCAGGCAAATCAACACAGGATGTAACACAGAAAGTAACATCTGAGAGATCTAAAGCACTAGAGGTTGCACTAGCACAAATTGAGAAACAATTTGGCAAAGGTGCGGTTATGACACTTGGTGAGAAAGTTGATGCAACAATAGAATCAATTCCTACAGGTGCTTTATCTTTGGATGTTGCACTTGGAGTAGGTGGTATTCCTAAGGGACGTATAATTGAGATTTTCGGCCCTGAATCGTCAGGTAAAACAACTGTTGCACTTCATATGATTGCAGAAGCTCAGAAGAAAGGCGGAACCGCAGCATTCATTGATGCTGAGCATGCACTTGATCCTAAATATGCGCAGAAATTAGGGGTTGATATAGATAATCTTATAGTTTCTCAACCTGATACCGGAGAACAAGCTCTTGAGATTACAGAAGCACTTGTAAGAAGCGGTGCTGTCGATATAATAGTCATTGACTCAGTTGCAGCTCTTGTACCTAAAGCAGAAATTGACGGAGATATGGGCGACTCACATGTTGGATTACAAGCACGGCTCATGTCACAGGCTTTACGTAAACTTGCTGGAGTCGTTAGTAAATCAAGTACAGTTGCTATATTTATCAATCAGTTACGTGAGAAGGTTGGTGTAATGTTCGGGAATCCTGAGACGACTCCAGGTGGCCGTGCGCTTAAGTTTTATGCTTCTGTACGTCTTGATGTGAGAAAAGTTGAAATAATTAGAAATGGCACAGAAATAGTTGGAACCAGAACTAAGGTCAAAGTAGTCAAGAACAAAGTTGCACCTCCATTTAAAGAAGCAGAATTTGACATAATTTATGGTGAAGGTATTTCTAAAGAAGGTTGTATTATCGATATGGCTGTAAATCTTGATATAATTGATAAGAGTGGGGCATGGTTTTCATATAACGGTCAGAGGATTGGACAAGGAAGAGATAATGTCCGTATATTCTTAAAGAAAAATAAAGAGATCTGTGACGAAATCGAAGCTAAAGTCAGAGCAACTTTTTCAACTAAAACGTTATCCGAAATTGTAGCACAGGGTGAAGAAGAAGATGAAGACGATATTCTCGGATTATGAGAAATCTCCACAGGAAAGAGCTCTTGATGAGCTGATTAATCAGGCAAGAGCCAGCGCAATTTCTTATATAGGTATTTCAAAGAAAACGTCAGGCAAAATAACGGGATGGCTTAGTAAAAAAGGCTATCCCGATTCTATTGTTGCTGTTGTTATTAAAGAGTTAATCGATGAGCATGTTATTGATGATAAAACTCTTGGTATGTCAATTGCTAAGGGAAGGAAAGGCTCTAAAGTTGAATCAGCTTTTGCTTCTACACAACGACTTATAAGATTAGGAATTGAGCCGGGTATAGCAGCTGATTGTGTAAATACTGTATTTAATAATAATTATAATAATAATAATAATAATAATAATAATAATAATAATAATTATAATAATTATAATAATTATGATGAAGAAAATAATGATTATTATCTGACTAATCATAGTATAAGAAATAAAAAGGAACTGACAGACGCTATTTCATTACTTTGCTTGAAATTTTCCTCAAAAATGGATACAATACATGAGTTGGATAAAGATAAACAATTAAAACTTAAGCAAAAACTTTTTAGGTTTTTGTTAAACCGTGGTTATTCGCGTGAGATTGCTTTGTCTGCAATGGATAATTCATTAAAGGAATGCAATTGGAATGAAGATAGAAAATGAAAATGAAAATGATAATATATGTATGAACGATATTTTTAACAAGTCATTGATGATGGTGTCTTTGGGTTGTGCAAAAAATTTAGTTGATTCCGAAAATATGTGTTATATTGTCCAGCAAAATGGAATAGAACTTGTATTTTCACCCGAAGAAGCGAATATTATTGTAATTAATACTTGTGGGTTCATAGAGAGTGCAAAAAAGGAAGCAATTGATAAAATACTTGAGATGGTAGAATATAAAAATGACAATTCAAAATCAAAGTGTGAATTTGTTATTGTTACAGGGTGCCTTGCACAAAGATACTCCAAGGAAATTAAAGAGCAAATACCTGAGGTTGATGCAATACTTGGTACGGCCGCATACGGAATGATCCTTGATGCAATTTCTGAGCTCTATAATGTAAAAGGCGAAAAGAAAATAGTCATCCATGCAGAGAAAGCCGGTAGTATTGATCATCTTTCCGCAAATCGAAGACCCACAACTAGAGGATATGCGTATATAAAGGTTGCTGAAGGCTGCTCAAATCGTTGTTCATATTGTGCCATCCCAGGAATAAGAGGAGATTTTCATTCAAGACCAATGGAAGATTTGGTAAAAGAAGCAGCGAATCTTGCAGAGATGGGATACTACGAAGTTGTTTTGATTGCGCAGGACACTACAAGGTATGGATTAGATATTTATGGACGACAGGCTTTGCCAGAATTAATAAGATTAATTTCTGCAATTGAGAAAATTACATTTATAAGAATATTATATTGCTATGTTGATGGAATTACTAATGAACTTATACAAGAAATTAAGGAAAATCCTAAGGTTGTGCATTATATCGAAATGCCTATTCAGCATGCAAACGATAGTATGCTTTTACGAATGAATCGAAGAGATACACAAGCAAGAATAAAAGAAGTTGTTAAGTCGCTTCGTAAAGAAATTCCAGATATCATAATCAGAACGACTGTAATGGTTGGATTTCCTGGAGAAACAGAAGAAGAATTTGTAGATTTATTAAATTTTATCAAAAAAACAAAGTTTGATTTGCTTGGATGTTTCGTGTTTTCTCCTGAAGAAGGAACTCCTGCGTATATTATGCGCCCTAAAATCCCAAAAAGGGTTGCTCAAAAAAGATATAATGATATAATGGAAACACAAAGAGATATAGTCAGTAGAAAGAATAGTAAAAAAATAAACAGGAAATTTCAAATAACGATTGAATCTGCTACCGATGATGGTGTATTTTATTTAGGGCGAACATATCAACAAGCACCTGAAATTGATCCAATGGTTTTAGTAGTTGCAACTAAGGAGCCACTTGAATATGGCAAACAATATTGGATTAAAGTAATTGCGACATCCGAATATGAATTGACAGGAGTTACAATATAATGAACTTACCAAACAAACTTACCATTTCAAGAATTATACTTATTCCTTTTATTCTTTTCTTTATGCTTCCAATATCATTTATCGGTCAGGATTCATGGTGGAATAAATTTGTGAGCGAGTTTGGTATGATTTTTGCTGTAATTCTTTTTGGTATTGCATCAATAACTGACACTATGGACGGACAGATTGCGAGAAAAAGAGGGATTGTTACTAACATGGGGAAGTTCCTTGATCCAATTGCTGATAAGCTTCTTGTAGCATCAGTTTTAATCGCATTAGTTCAATTAAATCAAATAACAGCATGGATTGCAATAATTGTAATTTTTAGAGAATTTATTGTTACAGGCATTAGACTTCTTGCAGCTGACAAAAATGTTGTGGTTTCTGCAAGCAATATCGGTAAAGTTAAAACGGTTGTGCAAATAATTGCAATAGTTATAATAATGCTTAATATTCAGGTTTCAATTACTTTTAAGGGATGGGTTGGACTTTCATATCTAAGTATGTTTTCAAACATCATACTTTTTGCTGCAGTTATTTTGACCCTGTGGTCTGGATATGATTATTTGAAGAAAAATCTTCATTATATTAGAGAATAGTGTAAATTATTTATTATGAATAAACCGTAAAGACGCTTTTTGACAAATTAATTGTTTGGCAATGGAAGGAAATCAATTGTGTAAAACAACAAAAATTCTATCAAAAATGAGTGATTATTTACAAAAATAAAGAAATTTCAAATAACATATTGACAATTGAACGAAATTGAGATAAAAACTATTGTATGCAAAAGGAGGATAAAATAATGTCAACAGAAACAATCTTAGAAACCGTACAATCTATTCTTGTAGATCAATTAGGTGTTGATGCAGATCAAGTTACTATGGATTCAAATTTTATAGATGATCTCAATGCTGATTCATTGGATATCGTTGAGCTTGTTATGGCAATGGAACAGGAATTCGGGATTTCAATTCCTGATGAAGAAGCCGAAAGAATCAAGAGTGTTGGAGATGCAGTAAACTTCATAAAAGACAATGTTTGATTTTTAAATCAAAAAGTTTTTTAAAGCCTCCTTACGGAGGC
The DNA here is from genome assembly GCA_038326615.1 of Saccharofermentanales bacterium. Classification (GTDB taxonomy): domain Bacteria; phylum Bacillota; class Clostridia; order Saccharofermentanales; family UBA5734; genus JBBQKF01. The sequence continues at coordinate 8,759 of JBBQKF010000042.1, forward strand.
TTTTTTTTGCTCATTTCACAAGCTAAGTTTTAACACTTTTACTAAGATATTTGTTATAATAGTATTTTAGTACCTTGTAGCATCTAATTATTATATATAATTACCGCCCCTATACTACATTTTCAGGTGGTACATTATACTAGATTATACTTGATAGTGCTAAAGATAATTTATTCATTCATTATGTGATGAATAATTCAGGAAAACAATAACAAAAAAAGATTAGTGAATAAAAATATTAAGAGGAGCATGTTGAATAGGAATGGAAAACGAATATAATAATAATAATAAAATATTGAAGCAGAGTGAAGAATATTTAAGTCAGCATTTGTCTGAACTAGAAAAATCTCTTTCTTATGATTTTAAAGATAAAACCAAACTTCTTGGCGCGTTGACTCACTCAACTTATGCATACGAAAACAAGAAAGATGCGATAAAGGACAACGAAAGACTTGAATTTTTGGGCGATTGCGTATTGGATATGATAATTGGCGATTTGCTTTTCAAAGACTCTTCTGAAATGAAAGAAGGAGTTATGAGCAAGAGAAGAGCACTGATTGTTTGTGAAACAACCTTGAGTGCCCTTGCGAGAAAAATAAATATTGGAGATTACCTTTTGCTTGGTAAAGGTGAAGAGCAAACTAAAGGAAGAAATAAAAATTCTAATTTATCAAATGCTATGGAATCAGTAATTGCAGCAGTTTATCTTGATAGTGGTTTTGATGCAGCGTATGAACTTGTCAAGAGACTTTTTGAACCTTATTTTCAAAAAGCTTGCAGCGGTGCGATAGTTTATGATTATAAAAGCGAAATTCTCGAATATGTTCAGGGAATCGGACAGATAGGATCTATTATTTTTAAAATTGTTAAGGAAGAAGGCCCGGACCATGACCGAACATTTTTTTCCCAGGTTAATTATTACTCAATGATAATCGGCTGTGGAACAGGAGCAACAAAAAAAGATGCTGAACAAGATGCGGCAAAAAAAGCTCTATCCCACATAAAAACAATTAAGAACCCTCAACAATTTACTCCTGAAGAATATAAATAGGAGCACGAATAGTAAAAGTAAAAGTAAAAGTAAAAGTAAAAGTAAAAGTAAAAGTAAAAGTAAAAGTAAAAGTAATTAGAAGCATTACAGTTATAGCAACCGAGATAGTAATAGACATCTAAACAGTAAAAGGAAACGGCATAACAGTAAAAGGAATAAAACAATTTAGGAAAGGTTATTTCATAAAATATTTTGTTCATATGATTCCTAAATATAGCGAAAGATAACAAAAGATGAAGATTGATTTTTTCCTAATAAGGATTATTTTGAAACATTAAGTGTAAACAGGAGATATTAAGATTGCAAGATATTAAGAATGACTTAAAGGAGAATAGCAACCTATTAGCCATAACGGATAAGTCATTGCATTTTAAAGCAAGAATAATCCCAATATTCATTTCACATCTAGGATGCCCAAACCAGTGCGTTTTCTGCGATCAGAAATCAATAAATGGAAATAAGATTGCAATGTCTCCAGCACTTGCAAAAGATTTCATTAGGGAGATTATAGGTGAGTCAAGCATCTCGTTTGAGATAGCTTTTTTCGGAGGAAGCTTTACTGGGATAAACGCACAATTGCAGGAAGAATATTTAAGTATGGCAAGTGAGTATGGTTTTCCGATAAGGGTTTCTACACGCCCGGATTATATAAACGATGAAGTGCTTGAAAGACTTTTAAAATATGGAGTAAGAACTATTGAACTTGGTGTACAGAGCATGGATGATCACATCCTCGAATTATCAGGTAGAGGGCATACAGTAGGGCAAACAAGAGATGCATGTTATAAAATCCAAAAATCGGGACTCAAACTTGGAATACAAACAATGATAGGCCTTCCAGATGAAACGCTAGACACAGTAATTCATACGGCAAGTGAAGTTACATTATTAAGTCCGGATATAATACGTATTTATCCTGTTCTGGTTTTGAAAGATACTGATTTGGAAATGTCAATGAATAAGGGGGAGTATACCCCACTTACTCTCGAAACGGCTGCGGAGATGGCAAGTGTTGCGCTTAAGATATATAGAGACGCAAAGCTTAATGTAATACGTGTGGGCCTTCAAAGTACTGATGAGATATCCGCAAGAGAAAATTCAAAGGTTTGTGGCGGCCCAAATCATCCGGCGTTTCGTCAACTTGCCGAATCTACTATGTTAGCAAAAATTATTAGTGCTTACAATAATATCGAAATTATTTATTGTGGCGTTAAATCCATTCATTTATTTAAAGGACATAATGATTACGGGTTGAAAAAACTAGAAAAATTTTCAGGTCGAACAGTCCCGAAAATAGAGGTTTCGAAGGAAAATTTGCCAGAAGAAATAAAAATTATTTTTAAGGACCTTAGCGATACCATCACCATTATGTTATAATATCTACGATTAGTTTTACGGGGGTTAATTCTGTGCATTTAAAAACACTTGAAATACAAGGATTCAAATCATTTCCAGAGAAGACGCAAATTGATTTTCACAAAGGTGTAACGGCAATTGTGGGACCTAATGGTAGCGGAAAATCCAATGTAACTGACGCAATAAGGTGGGTTCTAGGCGAGCAGAGCATCAAAACCCTTCGTGGTTCGAAGATGGAAGATGTTATTTTTACTGGAACGCAATCCAGAAGAGCAATGGGATATGCCGAAGTTAGTATGACTATTGATAATTCTGATGGAAAAATGGCAGTTGAATATTCCGAAATTCAAGTCACCCGCAGACTATATCGTTCAGGCGAAAGCGAATATTATATTAATAAGGTAGCCTGCCGTCTTAAAGATATTGTTTCACTTTTTATGGATACAGGCCTTGGTCGTGACGGATATTCGATTGTCGGTCAAGGTCGTGTCGACGAGATTTTAAGCCATAAATCTGAAGACAGGCGTAAGGTTTTTGAAGAAGCATCAGGTATTGTTAAATTCAAAACCCGTAAAGATGAGGCTGAGAGAAAACTTAATAATACCCAACAAAACTTATTGCGTATACAGGATATTATAAACGAACTTGAAACTCAGATTGCACCATTGCTAGAGCAATCAACAGTTGCCAAGCAATTCCTAAATTACCGCGATGACCTCAAAAGCATAGAAATAGCGCTTTTCCTTGATAATATCGAAAAATACAATCAAAAACTAACAGAATATCAACAAGAATATGACAATATCATTAATGAAATAAGCAAAGAAACTGAATGCCTTGAAGAAATGAAAGAGCATAATCGTTCTTTTACTGATCAAAATAAACTAATCGAAGAACAAATGGAAGAAAAAAGAAGAGAAATTCAGATTTTGTCGGATAAAACCAAAGATATCCAAGCTCAAATCCAGTTAAATCAAGAGAGAATAACTCAGATTAAGACGCGCCTTGAGCAAAGTACTGAAGAAGAAGGTAATATTGAAGAGACAATACAAAAAATAGATAGTGAGTTACAGACACGTCAGAAAAAAGAAATTTATTTAAAAGCTCAGCTTGAACAATACGGGAAGAAACTTTCTGAATACGAAACTGAGATGAAAAAGATAATTGAAACTTTGAATGAATCCGAAAAGAAGGCTGAACAAATAAAGCTTCGAATGGATGAATTAGTTGAGAGTTTGTATGATAAGAAAAGTCAGGCACTTCAGACACGTGGACAGACAAAGATGATAGAAAGCCGTGAAAAGGCGATTTCTTTTGATATTGGTTCTTTGATTAGTGAACAGGATAGCCTTTTAATACAGAAGGAAGACTGTGAGACACAACTACAGGAGATTGTTGCAAAACACCGATCGCAGACAACTTTGCTTGAAACAGAGCGTGCTAGAATTGAAGAAATAAAAGGTTCTTGTACTAGAATAGCAATGCAGATAGAAGGCAAAAAGCTAGATTTTGAAAACAAAAAATATCGAATAAAAACATTAATTGAACTTGAGAAAAATCGAGAAGGCTATAGTGATACTGTTAAAGCCCTTTTAACAAAGGCATCTGCAGATGAGACATTTGCTAAAGGGATTCATGGGACTTTAGGTGAACTCGTACGTGTTAATCAAAAATTTGAAACTGCAATCGAAATCGCACTTGGCGGAAGTGTTCAAAACATTGTTACTGACCATGAGCAGACGGCATCGCGGCTTATTGACTATCTAAAGCAAAATCGTCTTGGAAGAGCTACATTTTTGCCAATATCCTCTGTTACAGGAAGAAATCTCGAAAGAGAATATTTGACTGGCGTTAAATCAATGCAAGGGTTTCTTGGGATTGCAAATGAAGTTGTAGAGGTCCCTTCTCAAATTCAAGGGATTGTTGATAATCTACTTGGACGAATAGTTGTCGCTGAACGTCTTGAACATGCTATTGCTATGGCAAAAAGATTTAGGTATGCTTTTCGCATCGTGACAATTGAAGGGGATGTTGTTAATCCTGGTGGCTCATTGACTGGCGGTTATCAACGTTCACAAGGCACAGGTATTTTAGGAAGAGCTCGCGAAATCGAATTACTGCAAAAAGAAAAATTGGCGATGGAAGAAGAAATTAAAGATCTTCAGGACAAACTCCCAAGCGCTGAAGATGAATTAAAGCAAAAAGCTCGCGTAATTATGAATCTCGAGCAGACCGTTACAACCAATTCACACGAGAAAATCAGAGAAGAATCTCATCTTTCTCAAATCACACAGGATATTGCCAGATGTGTTGGTCGCATCGGCATGCTAAAAGCGGAACTTGAACAGCTTATTAACCAAAAGAAACAGATTGATACTGAGGCAAATACGCTTGATGAAGTTGCATCTTCAATGGAAAGTGAAGTTACATCAAAGAAAAGCGAACTTGAGCTCATTGAAGTTAGTAGCAAAGAGGAGCAGGAGAACCGCGATGAATTACGTGAAATGATATCTGACCTTAAGCTTTCAGTAAATTCAATCGAAGAGTCATTATTGGCAGCAAAAGAAATGAGCGATAGAATTAATGAAGAGAAAGAGTCGCATTTACGTAGTATTAAAAAGAGAGAAGAAGATCGTCAGAAATCCTTTAAGGACATCGAGTCAATGGAAGGGCAATCCTTGACTTATCATTCTGAACTTGAAAACAATGCATTAGAGAAAGATAAAATGCAAGAAAATCTCGATAAATTTGCTTGTCAAAAGAAAGAACTTGACGAAAAAGCAGCTAATTTTTACGACATATTCGAAGTCGCATCTCAGAGAATTGGTGAACTTCAAAGTGAAATAGGTAAATCTGAAGTTAAGAAGGGCCGCATGGAGACTGCTCTTGACGAAGTCAAAAACAAGCTATGGGAGCAATATGAACTGACATTTGATAATGCTCAGAAGTGGCGTGCCGAAATCGAAAATCCTGTTGTTGCACAGCGCAAAGTTAACGAAATCCGCAGTTTAATAAAAGAACTTGGAGATATAAACGTCAATTCGATTGAAGAGTATGACAAGGTTTCACAGCGTTATGATTTTCTTAAAGGTCAATTTGACGATATCGAAATGACAAAAAAGAAACTTCTAATAATGATTGATGAAATAACTGACGAAATGAAAAAACAATTTATTGAACATTTCAGAATTATTAACGAAAACTTTAAAGTCGTTTTCTCTGAGCTTTTTGGTGGCGGAATGGCGGAGATTGTCCTTGATAATGAAGAAGATGTACTTACATGTAATATAGATATTCATGCACAACCTCCAGGCAAGAAATTGCAGAATATGCTATTGCTTTCTGGTGGTGAGAGATGTCTAACAGCTATTGCATTGTTATTTTCAATTCTAAAATTAAGACCTTCACCCTTTTGTGTACTCGACGAGATTGAAGCAGCTCTTGATGATGCTAATGTATTTAGATTCACTGAATATATAAAAAGTTATGCCATTGAATCTCAATTTATATTGGTTACTCACCGTAAAGGAACAATGGAAGCAGCAGATATGCTATATGGTGTTACAATGCAGGAGCGTGGAATTTCTAAAGTATTGTCAATGAGACTTAGTGACTAAAAATTGGCATTAAACTAATTTGATGGCTTACTTGATTAATTTGTCTGCTAAGTGAATTTAACCTATCGGTTCATTTATTTGATTAATACATTAATTTAAACTTAAGTCAGATCAGGTTCTTTATATGCTAAAAACGTAAATTTGCAATTTTATTATGGACGTCAAAATTAACATATGCAGCAACTCTAGCCAGTTTTACAATATTTTAAAATTATAAAATTATGTTTACTGTTGAAAGGAATTATTTATTATATGGGAATGCTCGATATTTTTAAAAAAGGATTGACTAAGACAAGAGATTTTGTTTCTGAGAATGTTAATCGCATCTCAGCTTCTTTGGGATATTTTGATGAATCCATGCTCGACGAGCTTGAAATGATTCTTGTTCAGGCTGATGTCGGAGCTAACTGTTCAATGCATCTTATGGAAGACGTGCGCAAAGAAATGAAAGAAAAGGGCGACAAAAGCAAGGATTTTGTTTTGTCAGTATTAAAAAAGAGGATGCGCGAAATTCTTGGAGAGCAAAAAAAAGTTGATCTCAAAGAAAATAAACTTAACATAATTCTTATGGTCGGAGTTAATGGAACCGGTAAAACAACAACAGCAGGCAAGCTCTGCCTTCGTTTCCAAAAGCAAAACAAGAAAGTCATGCTTGCGGCCGCTGATACTTTTCGTGCGGCAGCTATCGAACAACTTAAACACTGGGGAGATAAGACAAACACACCAGTAATTTCTCATGAGGAAGGCAGCGACCCTGCATCAGTTGTTTATGATGCAATACACGCGGCTATTGCAAGAAATGTGGATGTTCTTATTATAGATACCGCAGGTAGGCTTCATAATAAACAAAACCTGATGGATGAGTTAGCAAAAATTAAAAGAATAATTTTGCGTGAGGCAAAAGATGCGACATATGAGTCTTTTCTGGTAATTGACGCGACAACAGGGCAAAATGCTATCCTTCAGGCAAAGGTTTTCGGAGAAGTAACCGAAGTAACTGGAATAGTCATAACGAAGCTTGACAGTAATGCAAAAGGTGGGGTTGCTATATCCGTTGCTTATGAAACAAAGCATCCAATTGTTCTTGCAGGACTTGGAGAAAAAGTTGAAGACCTTGTCGATTTTGATCCTGATTCTTTTGTTGAATCATTGTTCTAAGTGAATTGTAAGATAAAAACAGTCTGTGAGTAAAGTAAATTAATAGAAAATAGAAAAATAGAAAATTTCACAGCGTGTAAAGTAAAAAAGCTTGACAGACCGATTGTATTTGTGTAGAATATGCCAGTATGATTGAGATGAGTGATAAAACAGCTAAAAACGTAGATATTTGTTTGCTCTTAGATTTTTACGGACAACTTTTGACCGAGAAAACACGTGAAATGCTAGAGCTGCATTTTGCTGAAGATATGTCACTCGCTGAGATATCTGAGCAATACAACATTTCACGACAAGCAGTTCACGATTCACTTAAAAGAGGCGTTACTTCTTTACAGGAATACGAACAAAAACTAAACCTTGTCATGCGTTTCACAATGCAGACAAACTGCATAGAAGAAGCGATTTGTGATATCAGAGATGGTAAAGCAAATGAGGCAATTGACAAGTTAAGTAAATTGACACAAATGTTATAAAGCATTTTAATAGAAACCAGGAGATTACGAAATGGCATTGTTTGAATCATTATCATCAAAACTATCAGGTATTGCATCAAAAATGCGCGGCAAGAGCCGTGTAACTGAACAAGATATTAAAGATATGATGAGAGAAATACGTCTGGCATTACTCGAGGCCGACGTGAATTTTCAGGTAGTTAAACAATTTGTTGACGAAGTTTCGCAGAAATGCAGCGGAACTGAAGTTATGGCAAGTCTTACTCCCGGGCAACAAGTTGTTAAGATCGTCCATGATTCTTTGACCGAAATGTTGGGTAAGACAACTGGTAAAATAACAGTTTCACCTTCTGGTTTTACTGTGTTATTGCTTTGTGGTCTGCAAGGCGCCGGTAAAACAACAATGGCAGCTAAACTTGGGCTACAGCTTAAGAAAAAGGGTAAAAAGCCTATGGTTGCATCAGTTGACGTTCATCGACCTGCAGCTGCTAGACAACTTGAAATTCTCGCAAAACAAGCAGGAATTCAGAGTTTTATAATGCCAGAAGAACAAGACGCAGTAGTTATAGCAAAGAAAGCTATTGACCGCGCAAGATATATGCTTTGCGATACTTTAATAATAGATACCGCAGGGCGAGCAACTGTTGACCGTGCACTTATGCAAGAACTCAAGGAAGTTACAAGAGCTGTTAACCCAACCGAGAAACTCCTTGTTGTTGATGCAATGATAGGTCAAGAAGCTGTTAATGTAGCAATCGCATTCCATGAAGCAATCGGGATTGACGGATTTATAATGACTAAGCTCGATGGTGATGCAAGAGGCGGAGCTGCACTTTCAATACACAAAATGACAGGCAAACCAATCAAAATGGTTGGTGTAGGCGAGAAAATAGAAGACATCGAAGAATTTCACCCCGACCGTATGGCATCAAGAATTCTTGGAATGGGAGATGTGCTTTCACTGATTGAGAAATCTGTAGAGCAATTTGACCAGAAAAAAGCCAAAGATGCTTACGACAAGATTAAAAAGAACCAATTTACATTGGATGATATGCTTGCTCAGTTTGAAGAAGTGCAGAAAATGGGACCGATAGAAAACTTACTAGGTATGATTCCTGGACTTGATAAAAAGGCTATGGCAAACACTAAAGTCGATGACAAGGCAATCCCAAGAAGTATGGCAATTATTCGTTCCATGACAAAGAAAGAGCGGAATAATCCATCATTACTTAATGCAACGCGAAGGAAAAGAATTGCAGCAGGCTCAGGAACTGCAGTTCAGGATGTTAATAGATTAATGAATCAGTTTGAACAGACACAGACAATGATGAAGCGTTTTAGCGGAATGTCTAAAGGAAAGATGGGTGGGTTCGGTGGTAAAGCCGGATCCCCATTCTAACTTTTTGAGATATATAAAATCAATTTAAATTTTTGGAGGAAAGAAAATGGCAGTTAAAATCAGATTAAAAAGAATCGGAGCAAAGAAAGCACCCTTTTACAGAGTTGTTGTTGCAGACGCAAGATACCCAAGAGATGGCAGATTTATTGAAGAGATAGGAACATATGATCCACTCAAAGATCCAGCTGCAGTAAGAATCGACGCAGAAGCAGCAAAAAAATGGCTTGCTAATGGCGCTCAACCAACAGACACAGTTCGCGCATTACTTAAAAAAGAAGGAATTATCGTTTAATTTTAATGGAGGTGCCACTCAATGAAAGAATTATTGAAGACCATAGCACAAGCTTTAGTTAACGAGCCCGATAAAGTTGTTATAAATCAGGTTGATCAAGGCAATACGATTGTTCTTGAACTTTCTGTCGCACCTGAAGATATGGGTAAAGTTATCGGAAAGCAAGGTAGAAGAGCTCAGGCTATTCGGTCCGTAATGAAAGCAAAAGCAACTCTTGAAGGAAAAAGAGTTGTTGTTGACATTGTAGGATAACTTTAGAGGAGTATTTATTATGAAAGACCTTCTGCGAATCGGAAGGATTGTAGGAACGCATGGGATCAAAGGGGAAGTTAATGTATTTCCCCTCACGGACGATCCCAAGCGGTTTTCTGTTTTACAGGATTGTTTCTTAGTATCGGAAATAGATAATAAAAGAATTACTATCAAAGCTATTGGTGCAAAGTATTCAAAAAATAAAGTCATCCTTAAATTAGAAGGGATTGACGACTGTGACAAGGCTTTGACATTAAAGGGGAAATACATTGAAGTTTCAAGGGAGAATGCTGTTAAGCTTCCTCGTGACTCTTATTTTATATGCGATCTAATTGGCTGTATGGTTATTGATGAAGCAAAAGGAGAGCTGGGAGTTTTAATCGATGTTCTACAAACTGGAGCAAGTGACATTTATATTGTCAAAAGAGATGGGCTTAAAGATTTGCTAATCCCTGCAATCAAAGAGGTTGTTAAAGAAATTGATTTCGAGAAAATGACTATTACGGTCAAACTTTTAGATGGTCTTCTTGATTTGTAATACACGAATTTGGGTAAAAAGACTAATGTGAATTTGCAATACATGAATATGATGAATTTTTATAATGAAATAAATCATAAAAATTATCAAAGAAAGATAGAGATTTTTAACATATAAAAATGATTTATAGTTGCGGTTGCAGTTTTTTATAATAAGTAACCGAGGAGAAAAGCTTTGAAAATAGCAGTCCTGACCTTATTCCCTGAAATAATAGACGCAAACATAAATACCAGTATTATTGGCAGAGCCATCAATGCGGGTTTTATTTCTGTTAGCACCAAAAATATCAGAGATCATTCCATGAATGCATATTCAAAAGTAGACGATTATCTTTTTGGTGGCGGGACTGGAATGCTAATGATGTGTCAGCCTGTTTATGACGCATGGGCTGATGTTACAAAAGGAATACCAGAAGGTAAGAAAGCTCATACAATTTTCATGAGTCCAAAAGGTTCTGTTTTTAATCAACAAAAAGCTATTGAATTGTCAAAAATGGATAATCTTATATTTCTTTGTGGACATTATGAGGGCATTGACCAAAGGGTTCTTGACGAGATTGTGGATGAAGAAATATCGATTGGGGATTATGTGCTAACTGGTGGAGAAATTGCTGCTAGTGTTGTTATCGATGCTATTGCAAGACTTGTGCCTGGTGTTTTGCCGAATGAAGAGGCGTTTACAGTTGAATCCCATATGAATGGCACTCTTGAACATCCTCAGTATACCAGGCCGAAAACCTGGAAAGATAGAGTGGTTCCTGACATTTTACTATCAGGGCATCATCAGAAAATAAAGGAATGGCAAGAAAGAGAAGCCCTTTGTGAAACAATGAATAAAAGACCGGATCTTTTTGAGAAACTTAATCTCGCAGAAGATGAAATAGGGAATCTTATTGAGCACATTAAAAATAGAAAGTGATTTTTTGAATGTATCAAAATTTTGACATTCTTTTTATTATTTTAACAAGGTTGATTGCAGGAATGGACAATTTCAAATTTGTGTAGTATTGTAAATGAAAAAGGAGATTTTTTATGCAAATAAATTTTGAGAAAAATGTTGTTGAATTCTATCCCGAGAGCGCTGAAGAAAAATCTAAAATTGAGTCGCTTTGGAAAGTCCTGATTGATTGTAATGGAACTGCTAAGAAGCTTGTGCCTATTGGTGATTATGAACCACTTAAAAATCACAATGCTGCAATGTTTCTTATTGAAGGACTTGAAAAAGCTGAAGAAAATAAGTATGTTGAAGTTCATGTAGAGGAAGACTGTGTATGTTATTGCAGAAATTGTAACAAGCAAGTTAACCTTAAAAAGGGTGATGCAATACCAGTTTGCTGTGGCAAGGTTATGGAAATCATCGAATAATTTCTACAACCATTACGACGATTATTTGAAAATGTTTTGGAAAATCCTTTTCAAAAAGTGAGGAGTTTCGGGCGTTTGGGGAACTTCTACGCTCGGGTTGTTGGGGTCAGCAACCTTTTTATCATTAACAGAACTATTTGTTTGAGATTTCGTAACTGTTCTATTATTAGGGTTAGGGTTAGGGTTAGCATTGCCATCAGTGCCTACATTTCTCGCAGAACTTGTGTCACGAATTGTCTCTTCATTGCCGCCACCAAATGTTCTAAAGTGTGGCTTGGGTTTCTGGTGTACGATAGGTGAAGATTTAGCAGCATTCACCATTGGCGATGGCTGTTTTTTATCAATTGGATTATTATTTGGTTTATTTGAATATCCTGCTTGCGAAGATTTTGCAGGCTCAATTTTAGGTTGAGCTGGCTTTTGCGTTATTGGTTTTTCAGACAACTTCTTTGTGGGCTTTGCCAAATTTTCAGATTTTTTTCGAACAGCAGTTTTAGCTACAGGATTAACAGATTCTTTAATCGCGTTAACAATAATCCAATTGTCAGAGCTTTCTTTGCGTTCTTGTAACATTTCGTCAGTTGGCAAATAACCTTCTTCAATCATTGAACCGGTGTGCTCTTCAATAGCATAAAGACTCATAATGTCATCGTTTGTAACCATTGTTATCGCAAGCCCCTCGTTTCCTGCCCTGCCAGTTCTACCAATTCGATGTACATAGCCGTCTTTTTCTAATGGAACATCATAATTGAGAACCAGAGAAAGGCTGTCAATATGAATTCCGCGTGCAGCAACATCAGTAGCAACCAGAATATGAAAAACACCTTCACGAAATTGTTCAATTGTCTTCATGCGCTTAGATTGTGGAATGTCACCGTGTAAAGATTGTGCAAAATAGCCTTTGCGTGTCAAAAAAGTCTGAACATGGTCTACTGCGATTCTTGTGTTGCAAAAAATCATACAACTATCGGGCTGTTCATAAAGCAAAATTCGATTAAGCAAAGTTTGCTTTTCGTTTCGGTTTAATCGATAATAAATCTGCTTTATTGAATCAACTGTCATAGTTTCGGATTCGATTTCTATCATTACAGGATTGTTCATAAAATCCCGGCTTATTCGTTGAATTTCTGAAGGAATCGTTGCTGAAAATAAAAGCGTCACACGGTTTCTTGGTAGTGTTTTTATAATTCGCACAACCTGCACTAAAAATCCCATATCAAGCATTCTGTCAGCCTCGTCAAGGACTAGAAATTTAATGTCTTTCGTTACAAGGTTGCCTTGTCTAAGATGATCATAAACTCTACCTGGGGTGCCCGTCACAATAGATACGCCTTTGCGTAACGCCTGTAATTCGGTATTCATACTATGCTGACCATATACGACGGCTGTTTTATGGGAAAGATATTTGCCCATTTTTTTTAAATCATCATCTACTTGAACTGCAAGTTCTCGGGTAGGTGTAAGGATAAGTCCTTGTGGACCAGTAGCATCAGGGGAAGTCATCATAAGCATCGGAATACCGAAAACAGCGGTTTTACCACTACCGGTCTTTGACATTACAATTACATCTTCATGATTTAAGATTGATGGTATTGTCTGACTTTGCACTTGAGTTGGCTCTATGAAGCCCATTTCACCAATTGCTTTTAGAATCTCATCGGATATTCCAAGTTCGCTAAAATTATTTTGCATTCATTTCTTCTTTCACTATTTTATTATTTACTTGACTGTAACCTTTGTATTATAACATTTTTAGATGTTTTTATCCACTCGCAAATCATCATTTCATCATTATTATAAATCACGAATCATTATTATTATAAATCACGAATCATCATTATTATAAATCGCGAATCATCATTATTATAAATCACGAATCATCATTATTATAAATCACGAATCATCATTATTATAAATCACGAATCATCATTATTATAAATCACAAGCAAAAATATTATGATGACAAAAGATCAGTATTGTGATAAATTTATTTAATAGAAATTCATGTTTAATTTAGACAAAATAGCATTTCGATTTATAATTTTCATAATCAGGAGGTTGGCAAATATGTCTCATCTAACATCGAGATCTGCATACCAAACTTTACAGGAAAGACTCAACAGATTTCCGCAGGGTGCTCCGGTTTCAGAAACATTATACAAAATATTAAACATTCTATTTACCGAAAAAGAGGCAATGCTAGTTGCGCAGTTACCAATAAAACCTTTCACGGCAAAGAAAGCAGCCCAAATTTGGGGCGTTTCAAAGGAAGAAACTGTCAAAATTCTTGATGGGCTAGCTTCAAAATGCATTTTACTTGATATGGAGACGGATGGTGAAAGTAGATATATTCTTCCTCCGCCAATGGCTGGATTCCTCGAATTTTCAATGATGAGAACAAGAAATGATATTGACCAGCATCTGCTTGGCGAACTTTTTTATCAGTATATGAATGTAGAAGAGGACTTTGTAAGGGAGTTGTTTTCTGGTACAGAAACGAATCTCGGAAGAGTCTTTGTTAATGAACCATCAATAGATATGCTCATAAATTCTGAACAATCATCGGACAATTTATCTGGCAAAGTCAACATTCTTGATTTTGAGAAAGCTAGTCATATAATTAAATCTTCACAGCATATTGCAATAGGCATGTGCTACTGCCGCCATAAAATGGAGCATGTCGGAAAGAATTGCTCTGCTCCTATTGATGACATCTGTATGACATTTGGCACAACTGCTAATTCTTTGATCAAACATGATTATGCCAGAAGGATTGATTCTTCAGAGTGTATGGAGTTACTTCATAAAGCTTATGAATATAACCTTGTTCAGTTTGGTGAAAATGTCCGTAAGGATGTTTCGTTTATTTGCAACTGCTGCGGGTGTTGTTGTGAAGCATTAGTTGGTGCTAAAAAGTTTGGTAATCTTCATCCAATTGAAACAACAGGATACGTACCTGTTTTAAATGAGACTACCTGCATTAGCTGTGGTAAATGTGCAAAAGCCTGTCAAATTGAAGTGATTGCGATGACAGAAAACGGAAAGAAATTACCTGTTATTGATAAAAATCTTTGCCTGGGATGTGGTCTTTGCGTTAGAGCATGTCCAAATGGCAGCCTTTTGATGATTAAAACAGACAAAAAACTAATTACACCAGAAACATCCGTGCATCGAGTTGTTTATATGGCAATAGAAAAAGGGATGTTGCAGGAACTTATTTTTGATAATAAGGCACTATTTAGTCACCGGGCTATGGCAGCTATTCTGTCAGCAATTTTAAAGCTTCCACCTGCCAAAAAAGCCATGGCTAGCAAGCAGATGAAATCTCTTTACCTTGACAAACTTATTTCAAAACAAAATTTGTAAGTTTACTGCCAGTAACTTTTAACACCTAAATGTTATGTATAATGACGCCCTATTTTCAACAATACAGCGAAAGTGTTTATTCAACATTTTCGTTGCCTTCAAAAAGTTACAACGCACTAAAATAACAAAAGAACGATTTTAGGTGCAAAAAACCTTCTCCAATAAATCTTTTGACGAATTAGAGAAGGTTTCAAATTATATTATGTTTGCGTTTTTAATAAAACTGAATAAAAAATAGATTTTACTAATTTCTTAAAGCCAATAACTTCCAATTTATTTCTTAATTACCGGGACTTCCTTATCCCATTCTTCTACGTACTTAGAGTACTCGAATTTCATAATTGGTATACGTGTGCCAACAGCTCCGCAATTTAGGCATTTATCGTTCTTGAATCCCTGTTCGGTACATTTATCGACAAAATCTTGATCGCATCCATAATTTCCACATTCAGTGCAGCGGAAAACAGGATTTTTACATGGGTGTTCCTCTTTGATGCCATGGCAGTTGACAACATTTGCTTTTTCTTCGGGTGTCATGTCAAAATGTCTCTTTTGATTCATGTGACCAGATCTTAGCCAGAATTTAGTTTCCGGGAATTTAGGCATAACTATCACTCCTTTGCTTTAATAAATATTTGGAATAATATTATTATCCACCCATATGAAAATATTGTCAATAAACTCATCATTATCTTATAAAAAGAAACAATTTAGTACCTACTGAGTAAACATTATAGTCTTATAAAATAATTAGTGAGTGCGAACTACAAAATTTGTAGTATGGAAATTAGTATTGGAGTATAATTGTAAGAAAGAATATTGGGATAGCTGACTAGGTATTTACCCACAAGAATAAAAATATATATTAATGGTAGTTAATTAGCGTTATTAATTCTATTAATGGAAATTAATTCAAAAGATGAATGTTGCCATATAATTATTGAAAACATGCAATTTCGATTAAAATATTTTTTAAAAGAGGGGAGAAAATAGAATCTGAATACGATTAGGTTCTGTTTTAAGAATAAAAATGATTTCAATTGACGAAATGGAAATAATGTTAGATGAAGTAGCTCTAGAAATTCCTTCTGAACTTTATGAAAAATTAAATGGAGGTGTTTTATTATTACCGGACACCAAAGTGCATCCTCAGAGCGTTGGTTCTGATTTGTATATTCTTGGTGAATATCATCGTGACAACACACTTGGAAGATACATTGCTATATATTACGGATCTTTTTGTCGTGTCTACGGGTTTTTGACAAATGAAAATATGAAAATGGAATTAATGAAAACCTTAAAACACGAATTTCGTCATCACATCGAATCCCTTGCGGGGGATAAGTCCCTCGAAAGAATTGACGAAGATAATATTGTCGGTTATCTGAAACATAAAACATAAAACATAAAACATAAAACATAAAACATAAAACATAAAACATAAAACATAAAACATAAAACATAAAACATAAAACATAAAACATAAAACGATGTTTTTGTAAATTTTACAGAGTTTTTTTGGCGTAAATTCGCAAAGTAAATTCCACAATATAACCCATTGAGGAATTTAACATGAGAAACGGCTTAAAACAACAGAGAATTTACTATGAGAAATTGATAAAATATTATTTAAAAGCAGTAAATAAAGGATTTTGTCAATTATGAACAACAAAAAAGCAGCATAGTAAACAAGC
>JBBQKF010000043.1:0-25191 GCA_038326615.1 Saccharofermentanales bacterium
AAAACATTTAAAACAATAACATGCGACAATGGGTGCGAGAATTTAGACTTTGAGGGGATTGAAAGATCAATTTTGAACAAGAGTTCAAGGACAAAGGTATATTATGCTCATCCTTTTAGCTCATGGGAAAGAGGAACAAATAAAAACATTAATAAAATGATCCGTCGATTCATCCCAAAAGGCGTAGATATTTCAGCTTACTCCACCAAATAAATAATACAAATCCAACACTGGATCAATAATTATCCAAGAAAAATACTCGGTGGTTTATCCGCAAATATGATGGAACAGAAGCTTTTAGTCGCTTAACATATTTTTTTTGAAAAAGGTGGACATTTAATATTGCAATGTTACGAAAGTTTTATTTCTAAACTAATTTCTTAAATCAAGAAATTAGTGGACCTTTTTTCACTTGACAAATACAAGCGTCTCTCATCTGACCTTGGCTTTCTATGTAGCTTATAATATCATTAACTTTACAGTCAACTGACATATACCAAAGATCTCGTTTACTTGTAATCATTTTGTGAAACACTAATTATACCTCCAAGTTTGTTATGACGTGTAAATTTCATGCAAATGGTCTTATAGTATTTTATCACTCTTCTCTATAAACAAAAAGCAGCATATAAAGGAATTGACTTTTTGCCGTCCTCAAATCCGAAATTTTTGGTTGAGATTTTAATCGCATATTTAGGATTATATTTTTTAATATATACATTCAGACTTTTTGCCTGTGTGTTATCTGCGGATTTTACTTCAATAGGAATAATTTCGTTGTCTCTTAATATTACAAAATCGATTTCAGCCTGTGCTCCTGACTCCCAGAAATATTTTGAGTATCCATTAGCCGCTAATTGATTGCAAACATAATTTTCTGTCATTCCGCCTTTAAAATCATTTAGCCCCGGGATCATATACAAAATATCCTCAGCCTTAATTTTTTTCTTGGCGGCAAGTAACCCTACATCAGAAATATAAACCTTAAAGCTGTCAATGTCTTTATAGTTTTCTAATGGCTTTGCTATTTTTTCTACTTTATAGCACTTGTTAACAATTCCGGCTAATTCGAGCCACTCAATAGCATTTTCCAATTCTGATGCTCGCCCGCCTTTTTTTACTAATTTATATTGAAACTTAGTATTTGTCTTGGATAATTGAACTGTGACACTATCGTAGACAAGCCTTGTTCTTTGTATTTCATTTGTCCGGTTATATTTGCTCATGTCATCCAAATATCCTGTAAGAATCATTTCCTGAAGATGTCTTATGAAAATATAGTCCGTTGTTTCAATAAATTTCGAAACAACTTCAGGCATACCACCAACAACTAAATATTTTCTATAAAATTCTAATAAAATATTATGATAAACAACCGACATCTCCATATTAGTGTTAAAACACTCATGAATTTTATTTACTAATTCCATTTCCTGAAAAGCAAGCAAAAATTCCTCAAAGTCCATCGGATAAAGAGTAAAAATATCAACCTTGCCTACGGGAAATGAGAATTCTTCTCTATTGACAGCAACACCAAGTAAACTTCCACAGGCTATAATATGGTATTCTGGTGCAAGTTCACAAAAATATTTGAGACTTGTTAACGCACGCTCGCATAACTGCACTTCGTCAAGAATAATTAGCGTTTTTCCCTTAGATATGCTTGTACCCGACAATCTTGACAAAAGCGGTATCAAATATTCAGGTGAAATATCTCCAGAAAAGGCGTCGATATGCAGCGGTTGTGTTTCAAAGTTAATATATGCAACATTGTCATAATGTTTTTTTGCAAAATCAAGTAATGAAAAAGTCTTGCCCACTTGTCTTGCACCTTGCAAAATTAGTGGTTTTCTATTCTTACTATCTTTCCATTCGATCAGATTTTTGCTAATTTTTCTAATCACATCATTATCTCCTTTGTTTTTATGATGAGATTATAACATTTTATTGCATTTATTGCAATCACTTTGATTCAGTTTGTTAATTTTCCAATCAATACTTCAGTCAATCTTGATTCCATACATTTATAATTATCCTTAATTTAACATTATTTAAATAGCAGGTAGTGCGTTGTAACATCGTCAATTTTATTTATATAATTAAGGTGTTGCCAACCACTATTAAAAAACTTGCATGCTAACTCCAATCACAAAATTAAAGCCTAAAGGTGCGAACTTTCTAATAATAAGCAACGGTGATACTCGCGGGGAATATCTGTAATTCGACTTTGTCTTTGACGAAGGATTCGCCGTCGCAGTTAACCATCAGTTTCTCGCCAACGCCTTCCATTGTTCCACTCTTAACTTTGTAAAATGTCGCAACAGATTCTTTGGTATGAGTTCCCTTAATATATTTAGGGATTAATGAAAGAATTTTAGGAACAGATATTCTATCGATAACACATATATCGATAAATCCATCTGAAAGATCAGCCATCGGGCATGGATGAAAAAGTCCTCCATAATATTGAGCATTTGCTATTGCTGCTAAAACAAAATCCAACTCTTTCTCGTAAACAACCGCGTTTCCATTTTCGTCTACTGAGTTGAATTTATACTTCATTCTGCAGTAGTTTTTACCTAGCAAGCATATAAATATTGCGATAAAGTATGCAAACCCGCCTAGAAATTTGGCTCTTGCAACAATTTGCTTTGCTTTGTCGCCCACAATAGTATCAAACCCAAGAGAAGATACATTGATAAATGTTCTATCATCTAGAGTTGCTGTGTCAATTTTTTTAATATCATATTTAAATATGTTTTCAATAATAATTGATGGGTTTCGCTGGTTATAAAGAGTTTTGACAAAATCATTGCCGGTTCCTGCAGGAATCACAGACAAAATTGCATCTGTTCCAATTATTCCATTTGCAACTTCGTTAATTGTTCCATCGCCTCCACAAGCATATATTATAGCTTTTTCCCCATATAAAGTAGCATATTCTCTGGCAAGTTCTGTTGCATGAAGCGGGCGCTCAGTAAATTTTACTATACAGTTTTCGGATAGCCCTGCAGCTTCAAATTTAGCTATAATCTGGTCTTTCAAAACCAATGCCTGGTGCTTTCCTGCCGTTGGATTCATTATAAAAATAAACTTCTTATCGTCAACTTCGCCCAATATTTTTTTCCCCCAGTTTTATTTTTTACATTTTAGCCGTATCTGTTATGTAATTCAAGTAAGTATTTTTTTGTAACCACTAAGGTCATTGTTCCTTTTTTAAATCAATTAATTTACTATTGTTTTTGATTAGAACCATTAATTCGATTTTTTATCAAATAATAAATATCAAGACAATAGCGTTTACTCAGTATAACCAGATATTCTTGATTATATAAATCTAGAATGCACTGTAACCACCCAAATTGATATTGTAGAAATAGTGATTTCTCAATTATTTCAATAGAATAGTGGATTTATAATACTTACTGAGTAAACACGATAATCATTATAAATATTATAGTTATAAAGAGTCAAATTCAACACGATAATCATTATAAATATTATAGTTATAAAGAGTCAAATTCAACACGATGGTCATTATTTATTATCGTTTTCGCCTCTATTTTCGGAGGTTACCGGATCAATTTTCAACTCAGTTTTAGGCTCTGCTTTATTTTTATTATCAGCTGTGGTCGAATTTGTAGAATTAACATTGGGCTTATCAGGTAATATCATTTGCTTTATCGCGTCAATATTTCTGCCTGTAAAATCTTTGATTTTAATTTTGTTCTCGTCAAGAATTTTCTTAATTGATGCAAGTTCAATATTACGCTTAATCTTCTTGGTTGTAGTTTTTTCCATTTCGGTTTCGCCAAAAATGAAATGCTTGACAGATTTAAATGATGGCATTTTCTTGTTCACTTCACGAATTATCTGATCCATTTTATCTTTTATCCAATTTTCATCATGAATAGTGCTGCCTGCGGCCTCAACTTCATCTTTATCAATTATTACTTTTGCCCAGACTGCAACTTCACCGTCGTCTTCGGTTTCGCCCCAAACAAGAGACTCCTTGATAAAATCTGATTGTCCCAATAGTTGTTCAATCTCTTCTGGAAATATTTTCTTTCCGTTTTTAAGAACAATCATTGATTTGATGCGCCCAGTAATAGAAAGACAATTTGTTTTAGGATCAATTCTGCCTATATCTCCTGTATGGAACCATCCTTGTGTATCAATCGCCTCATTTGTTGCCTCTTCATTTTTATAGTACCCTAGCATCACTATGTCTCCGCGAACCAGTATTTCACCTTCTTCGCCAGGATATTCATTATCAATTGCAACTTCTACTCCTGTGAGCGGATGTCCAACAGTTCCTGGAACAAACACCTTGACATTACATCCAGCAACAACAGGGGACGTTTCGGTCAGTCCAAATCCTTGAAGAATTCTTACCCCTATGCCATCAAAGAACTTTATTATCTCGGGATCGATTGGAGCAGCACCACAGATTCCCATCTTAAATTCACCGCCAAATTTAGATGTAATATCCTTAAACAGTTTTTTACGCAAATCAATTCCGAATTTCCTCAGAAATTCAGTAACCTTCATTGCCGTTCTAACTGTCTTCTCCTTCCCTTGCTTTCTTATTCCATCTTTGATTTTTATATAAAAGCTCTCAAAGAGCAATGGCACACCTATTAGGCAATTAATCTTGTACTCTTCCATGTTTTTTTGGATATAGCGAAGTCCATCACACTCATAAATTGTAAATCCGAAATAGAATCCTCCGACAAATCCGCACGTATTTTCAAACGTATGATGAAGAGGTAGAACCGATAAAACTCTTGTACCAGGATCAAAATGCTCAACCCCTGCAAGGCCTTTGATGTCAGCACATATATTTTTATGTGAAAGCATTACGGCTTTTGACTGGCTGGTAGTACCTGATGTAAAAAGCAGCGACATAATCGCCTCAGGATCAATCTTTGAATCCCTGAATCGAAAATCTCCTTGCTCCAAAAGCTCTTTTCCTTTTGATATAAATTCTTCAACCGTAGTAAAATATTTCGGTAATAAAAATAGTTCAGGATTTTGTTGAAACCCAGAAAATTCTGGAGAACGTTCTTTTAGTTTAAATGAATTCATGCAAATATATGATTGTATTTGAGGATAAATCTCTGATGCTTTTTTCATTGTATCATGGAATGTAGCATCATAAAAAACTGCACTTACTTCCCCTCTGTCAAGCAAGGAAAGTATCTCTTCTTCCGGGAGAAGTCTGTCAAGTGGAACAGCAATTCCTGCGCCGCAAATAACCGAAAAATAAGAAACGCACCACGGATATGAGTTCTCTCCAATTATAGCTATTTTCTTGCCATTAAGGCCACTAGCTACTAGAGCTGTGCCGAGCAACAAAGTTTCATTATAGAATTCCTTATAAGTTTTACTTTCGGGCACGTCCTTAGGTGTTTTGCGAAAAACAAACGCCTTCTGATCGCCAAATATTGCAAGACTTTGTAAAAACATTTCTTTGAGATCGCTAAATTCTCTTATTTTAAAATACTGTTTACCTTTCACTACTTGCATAATAACCTCTCTTCTTCGGGTTTTCCCCCGACACCACCCATTTCGTTATTTGCCAAAGCAGGTCTGCGCAACAGGAATTTATTAACTATTTAACATTATTTAATCAAATTTATCATACATTCTTAATTAGCAACTAGTAAAAAATATAATTATTCAATAAGACTATAGCGTTTACTCAGTAGGACTAAATTGTTTCTTCCAAATACTATCAAGGAAAGTGGCTTCCATTAATTTTTCAACAGTTCGATTTGTAATTGCTTAATTTTAGTATGATTCTACGGAGTATTTCAACCTTTACTGAGTTAACACGATAGCCATTTTACAGAATTAGCTAATTATAGAAATTTGGTTAATTATGAATCCTTAAAGTTGGTTATGAGTGCTCAAGTTTGGTTATAAATTCTAAAAGATGTTTATGAGTGTTCGACTTTGTCAACAATAAAGTCAATCGCTTCTTCGACAGTTTTTAAATCATCGGCCTCATCGTTTGATATTCGCAGCGAATATGTATCCTCAATATCTACAACAATTTCATAAAGCGCCAGAGAATCAATTCTCAAGTCTTTATCAAGTTCGAATTCCTCATTGATTGAATCCTTATTTACATTCAAAACCGATGCAATAATCCGAAATAATGTTTCTTTAATTTCATTACGGCTAACTTCTTTCATATTGTTATTCATCGCCTCTCTTTTCTATATTTTTTTGATTTTTCTTGCCTTTTCTTCTTTCAGAGCATTTTCGAGATATTTTTCATCTTGTTCCTGAATGAAAAAAGCAACACTTGAAAGAACTTTGAGCAATAAATTTCTCTCGTTTTCTGCAAGGGGGCCTGTTATACGATCAACAAGCAGTGTGTGAAACTTTAGGTGAAGACGGAAGGCAAGTTTGCCTTTTCGGGTAAGCTTAACTCTTACTATTCGTCTGTCCAAAGTATCTCTTTGACGGTCAACGTACCCTTTTCTAACTAGCTTATCGATTGCAACCGTTAAGGTCCCTGTTGTTACCGAAAGCTCAGTTGCTGTTTCTGTCATAGTTTTTGAATCGTAAAGTCCGATTCCTTCAAGAGTATGCATCTCTACAACAGAAAGCTCACCAAAGCTTCCGACTTGAAGTGCTTTTTGCTCTGTGATTAGAATTTCATCAAAAATGTGAACGAGTAATTCATTTACTCTGCTGTCATAATCGTTCATGTTTTTTCTCCTGCCATCCGATTATTTAATGTTTTGATTGTCTAATCATTTTACCGCATTTAGAGCCATTTGTCACGATATCTCCTAGCATTTCCATTTTTTTCAGTTATGTTCGTGAATTTCTTCGAGTGCGAGTCCTTTGTTACGATCAATTGCCCATTGAATTCCCCATTCTGACTCAAACAAAACAACAGGAGTGTCATCTTGGTCTAAAACGATAAGACTTGTGCTTGTTATTGTAAGCGATTTTGAATCTTTATTTGGTGCATCCTCCGAGAATCTTGCCCATCTTGCATGTCTGTAATTTAACGAATAAATTGTAATCGCAACATTATACTCAGACTTCAATCGATGTTCAAGAACTTCTAATTGCAAAACGCCAACAACTCCAACAATGTATGTTTCGGTTCCGATATCTGGCTGTTTATAAAGTTGTATTGCACCTTCAAGTGAAAGTTGCTCAATACCTTTAAGGAATTGTTTACGCTTCATAGAATCTTTAGGAGCTACTCTTGCAAAATGTTCAGGCGGGAAAACTGGTATGCCTTCGAACTGTAAATTTTTATTAGTCGATGCAATGCTGTCGCCTATTCTGAATATGCCAGGATCAAAAACTCCAATTATATCACCGGCATATGCCTCTTCAATTATATTTCTTTCTTGTGCCATGAATTGCTGTGGCTGTGAAAGTTTGATTATTCTTCCTTCTCTGTTGTGTCTGACTTCAAGCCCCTTTTCGTATTTTCCAGAACAGATTCTTATAAAAGCCATTCTGTCCCTGTGGTCAGGATTCATATTCGCTTGAATTTTAAAGACAAATCCGCTGAAATAAGATGCGTACGGATCAACAATTTCACTAGTTGTCTTTCTTGAAGAAGGAGAAGGGGCCATCGAAAGAAAATCCTTGAGAAATGTCTCAACTCCAAAGTTTGTAATTGCACTTCCAAAAAACACTGGTGTAAGTTCACCATTATTAACTTTTGCTGAATCGAATGTGTTGCCGGCAATATCAAGAAGTTCGATTTCTGAGATTAATTGTTTATGATGATATTCGCCAATGAGCTTTGTTAGCGAATCATCTTCAAGGGAAGTAACTTTAACAGCTACAACACTTGCTCCATGATCTCCTGCTGATGCATCATAAATTTCTATTTGATTTTTGGCACGATTATATACACCTTTAAAGTCACCGTCGGTACCTATAGGCCAGTTCATTGGAGTTGCGTGAAGTCCAAGAACCTTTTCTAACTCGTCCATAAGATCAAATGGGTCTTTCGATGCTCGGTCCATTTTATTTACAAATGTAAATATCGGGATGCCTCTTTTGCGGCATACTGCAAATAGTTTGATTGTCTGAGGTTCTACGCCTTTTGCACCGTCAATAAGCATAACTGCAGCATCTGCAGCACAAAGTGTGCGGTATGTGTCTTCAGAGAAATCCTGATGTCCAGGAGTGTCAAGAATATTTATGCAGTATCCGTCATAATCAAATTGCATTACTGACGATGTTACAGAAATTCCTCTTTGCTTTTCGATTTCCATCCAGTCAGACGTTGCATGCCTTGATGCTTTACGCCCTTTAACTGTTCCTGCAAGATGAATTGCGCCTCCATAAAGAAGGAGTTTTTCGGTCATTGTTGTTTTTCCTGCGTCAGGGTGCGATATAATTGCAAACGTCCTGCGCCTTAGTATTTCATTTCTAATTGATGTTTCCATATAATTACCATTCTTTCTGTTTTTGTATTCTGCATTCAGTATTTTGCATTCAGTATTTTGCATTCAGTATTTTGCATTCAGTATTTTGCATCCTGTATTTTGCATTCAGTATTTTGCATTCAGTACTTTGCATTCAGTATTTTGCATTCAGTATTTTGCATTCAGTATTTTGCGCTCTTTTTTTGTATGTTATCATTAACTTTTTATAAATGTCTTTAATAACCAATTCTATTTCAATAATATAATCCATAATTCGCAAACAACCCGCCAAATATTCAAGTCTTATGTTTTTAATGCTAATTATATCTAATTCATTGATTCCTCCATATAAACACTAATTTCGGATGACAAATCTAATGGTTTGAAAAACCCTATATTGTTTATAAAAGCAAAAAGAGCGGTTGTGCAATAATTACACAAATTTACGCTCTTTTTTTACAAAATAATATGCTTAGTTAGTTTTCTTTTGCTAAAATATTATAAACGGTTTCCTCCATTTTTGCTTTAGGTATAAGGGTCGTGTGGTTTATTGGTTTCTTATTAAGACCGTTTAGTCCTTGTGGAATTTCCATTCCAATTTCGGCTGAAAGTTCACGAAGTAAAACCTCTTCGCTCCTTCCTTTGCTATATCCGTTGCCAAAAATTGCATCACATACAGCCCCCGGAAATTTAAATGGGCTTGCTGTTGCAACAAAGACTGTTTTTGATTCATCCCCGGATCTTGCATAATATCTCTCGTAAACATTGAACCCCACCGCAGTATGAGTGTCTACGCATGTATCGCAACGGTCATAAACTTCACGAATTGTCTTAATTATGCCCGTTTCGTCAGCAAAGCCACCCACAAATTTTTCTTGAAGCTTCTTTAATGTTACAGGGTCAACCGTATAGCTTCCCTGACTTCTTAAATCATCCATCCATTTTGCAACCTTCACATAATCATGATCAGCAATTTCGAACAATAGTCTTTCGAGATTACTTGAAACAAGAATATCCATTGAAGGCGTGTTTGTTTTATAAAATTCTCTTTTGCGGTCATATGTTCCATTTCTGAAAAAATCAGATAAAACTTTATTCCGGTTTGAAGAACAGATTAATTTATTAACCGGAAGGCCCATTTTCATTGCATACCAGGCGGATAGAATATTTCCAAAGTTTCCTGTTGGAACTACAATATTTATTTTATCACCCATTGCAATTTTCTCTTTTGATAATAATGCTGCATATGATGAGAAATAATATACAATTTGTGGAGCCAGCCTTCCCCAGTTTATTGAATTAGCAGAGGAAAGTAAAATTTTATGTTCTTTAAGTTTTTGTTCAAATGAATTATCGCCAAAAATCGACTTGACGCCACCTTGTGCATCATCAAAAGTCCCATCAACAGCAACAACTGAAAGATTGTCACCCTCTTGAGTAACCATTTGAAGTTTCTGTATGTCACTTACACCTTTTGATGGATAGAAAACTATTACTTTCGTTCCCTCAACATCTTTAAATCCTTCTAAAGCAGCTTTCCCTGTATCCCCTGATGTTGCAGTAAGAATACAGATTGTTGATTTTTCACCAGTCTTTTTAATTGAGGCAGTCATAAAATGAGGAAGAATCTGTAATGCCATATCTTTAAATGCAGATGTTGGCCCATGGAATAATTCCAGAATGTGCTCTCTGTCATTATATTTGTTTAATTGCACGAGTGGAGCTGGATTCTCTCCAAATTTCTCTTCGGTATAGGCATCTGCAACAAATCTTGCTATTTCAATGCGAGAAAAGTCATCAAATAGTTCTGAAAGAACTTCCAATGCTATCTGCTGATATGTCATACCAGCCATCATCGCAATTGTTTCATCGGAAATTTGGGGTATACTACTTGGAACCAAAAGCCCCCCATCAGGTGCTATCCCTTGTTTTATTGCCATTGCGGAATCAAATCCGTCGTTACCACCTCTTGTGCTTATATAATTCATTATTATCTGTCCTCATTTCTGAAAGTGTTTTATCTATATTCGTTTATCGCTGAATAACTGATTTAGATTAAATTTTATTCTTGTTGGTATTTTACTTTATTGGTTTATTACCTTGTTTATTTATTCCTTTATTTCACCGGTCGGCTTAATTCTTCCGGCAGCCCAGCCTGCTACATCGGTTCCTGGGAATTTTTTTACAACATACTGAAAATACTTATTTGCATCAGCTATCTGACCAGCTTCTGCATATGCTTTACCAAGGTTATATGCATTCCCGCCATCCAAATAATCAGGATTTATATCATAAACTTTAAGGAAAAGAACTATTGCCTCCTGATAAGCTTTGACAGAAACCTTTGCCTTTGCCTGACTATAGAAAGGATAACAAGCGGCGTTGACAATATTTTTAATCAACAAAGAGGCTTTGGCCATTATTTCGCCTGCGTTCATTGTAAGCGTAGGTGCAGTTGCATTTTCGTCAATGCCCAAAAGAGCTGTGGTTGCTTTTGTTATTAGCTGCATAACTTTTTTGGGATCTGTCTTCCCAATCTTCTCGGCCTGTTGGATAGACTGAGCTGCAAGTACAATTTTGTCATTTATTGTAGGGGCTGTTGAAGGGGTGGGGATTGCAGCAGTTGGTGATACTAAAGAAGCTTCAGAACTTGATTGTATTGCCAATGAGGGCGTTGGGTAAAACGTACCGTCATAATCTTTTAGGATTTTTTCAATTGCCGAATTTGTTTTCTCCTCATTGTTTAAACGATCCAGAATCCATTCAAGTTTGGTTTCTGCTTTATTACCCGAATTCCTGAAGTTATCTATTGCTTTCGGGACAAATACATAAAGAACAATCCCTATTCCTACAATAAAAAGAACACTTATAGTAATGATTCCTACTTTGACCCAGTTGATATCCATTCTCTCGTCTACAAATGTTTCCTTTACCTGGGGGCTTGAATTGCTGTTCATTACATCTCGTTTTTCTTTATCTGAGGCAACCTTAACTTTTTTCCATTTGCCTGGAGTTGCGGCTATTATTTCTGGAGATGAATTAATTGGATATTTTGGACGATTTAGTTTAAATTCAGGATTTGCTTGTTGAAAATCAATTGTCTCCTGCGAGCTTTTCAAATATTGCTCGAGCTTTGTTACAAATCCTATTTGCAATGATGAAAGTGATGCTTTACGAAAGTTTTTTAGTGCCTCGATGGGCTGATTTTCTTGCATTTGACAACAACCTAAAAGTATTGCAGCCTGTCCCATTTCGGGGTAAAGCACAACAAGTTTTCGCAGCTCAATTATCGCAATGTCCAAACTGTCATTTTGCGCGTTTTTAAGAGCTTTCTCATATTTAGTGACAGCAAGACTAGCTTCCTTCGCAGAAATGTCAAGTCCACTCTCCTTTAATTCAAATGGTGGAAACGAATTGATCTCACTTAGCCAATCCATTGAACTTCCTCCTAATTTAGTGCGCACATTATTTTCTTACGTATTTCGCCAGCCATATAGAGTGACCCAAATGCTACAAATACAGCTCCTTTAGCAATAGTATATTCGAGTGCTTCTTTAAGCATGACAGCCACATTATCGTTGTAATACACCTTAGCTAATCTATTATAACTGCTTTGTGGCAAAAAGTCCAAGATTTCCGATGTTGTTTTTGCTAAAAGCGATGACGAAATTGCCCTTGGATTGTCAGGACGGGTACAAAACACTGCTTCAACTTTATAGTCACCAAAATTAAGTAGTTGAGAAATCATTTTTTCGAATTCTTTATCCTGAAGTACACCACACAAAAAAACTATTTTTGACCCTCCACAAAGTTTACTTAAAGTATCACTTAAAGCCTTTGCTCCTTGCATGTTATGTCCACCATCAAGAAATGCTAATGGAGAATTTTCTCTAAGAAGCTCCATCCTTGCAGGCCACTTTGTAAGACTGATTCCTTTTCTAATTGCCTCAATCGAAACAAGGTCTAATAAACTTTCGATTACAACAGCACAATTCATAGGTTGATAAATTCCAAGAAGCGGGGTGAAAAATTCAATATAATCCTCAGAAGTTTGATTGTTATGAATATCGCTGCTTCTTAAACTTTCCATATAATCTTCATTTGAAAAACAATCTTCACTTTTAACATAATCATTGTTATTACTTTTATTCTGATTAGTATAGCTTAAATTAAAATCACAATCAAATTGGTTTAACCCTATGGTTTCTTTGCGCTTCCTTGGAAAAAACAAGAACTTTTGTCCTTCAAGGTTATACTGCGTAACACAAATTTTGTCAGTTCCAACTAATTCGAATGATTTGGTGTTTTTTTCTTTAGCTTGTTTTTTAAAAACGGCAAGAATCTTATCCGCTTCTTCTCCACTCGTGTATGCCTTTGGGTCATAGACAACAACATCCGCACCAGCTTTTATTATTCCTGCCTTCTCAAATGAAATCTCTTCAATTGTATTACCGAGACGATCCATATGGTCATAACCAATTGCAGTTATGACGCACTTTATTGGATTTAAAATTATATTGGTTGAATCAAGCCTTCCTCCGAGACCAGTTTCCAGAACAACAAAATCGCAATTCTTATCTTCATAGTGCATAAAAGCTGCGGCTGTTACTAACTCAAACTCCGTAGGGTGTTCAAATCCTTCGTCAAGCATTATATCAACACATTTTTTTATTAAAGTAATGTATATGGAAAAATCTTCATCGCTGATTTCGCCTTCTTCTTCATTTGTGCTAAATCTTAACAGTCCTTCTTCACCGTCAATAATTCTTATCCGCTCAGAGAATCGCTCAATAAAAGGCGATGTATATACTCCTGTACGAAAATCTTCTGCAGCAAGGCAATTAGCAATCATTGTTGTTGCCGATCCTTTGCCATTTGTTCCGGCAATATGAATATATTTAATGTTCTTTCCAGGATTTCCCAAAAGATCCATTAATTTTACCATTCGGTCAAGTCCAAGCTTGCTACCAAATTTCATTGATTGTTCAAGAAAATCTCTTGCTTGATTGTAATCCAAATTCTTTCTCCTCCGGGACGATTTATTGTAGTTGACTGCTTTTTGATAAATTATTTTTTGTAGATTGTTTTTTGTAGATTGTTTTTTGTAGATTGTTTTTTGTAGATTGTTTTTTGTAGATTGTTTTTTGTAGATTGTTTTTTGTAGATTGTTTTTTGTAGATTGTTTTAAACTGCATTTTATATATATTGTTTAAAAGATTGTTCAATTGCCTTTTACATTGTTTTGTAGATTACTTTGTAGTTTGTATTTTACATTGCTTTTTTACTTTGCTTTTTTACATTGCTTTTTTACTTTGCTTTTTTACTTTGCTTTTTTACATTGCTTTTTAGAAAAATTATTTCTTGGCAAAAACAAATAGTTTACTCGCTATATAGTTTGCAACAAGAACTCCAACTGTTGAAATGATCTTGAACCAGGATATTTCAAAAATAACAAGGTTAAGTTTTGCGGTAAAATTTAAAATATTATAAAGCAGATATACCATTCCATATTCAAAAATCAAGGAGACAAGTATTCTGGCACTGAAAAATTTGTACATTTCTGTCCAGAAAGACCCGGTAGAATCAAAAACGAATGAACGGTTTGTTATATAAGCAAAAAGGATCGCAAGCAATATTGCCGGTAGGTTCGATACGTACCAATTGCTTTGACCAAGTGTCATTTCAAGAATTGTAAACACAATAATATTAACAAGAGTAGTAAGAACACCGAAAAAAAGATAGGCTAGTAATTCATAATACTTTTTTATGAGACTAAATATTCTATTATCCTCATGTTTAGAAAGCCAAATCATTATTTTTTGCTTATTTCGCACCTATTGTCCTCCTTGTGTAATAACGTTGTAGTCAATATTAAAAAATCAAGTCCGCATGTCTTGTGTTTCAATGATGTTTCAATGATGTTTTAAGGTTGTTTTAAGGTTGTTTTTCAAATTAATTTTGCAAGGTTGTTTTAAGGTTGTTTTTCAAATTAATTTTGTGAAGAATTATTATATATAAATCTTTATTTTCCACCGTTAGTATCAGTGATTATTTTGTTTGTAATTTTAAAGACGCCTTATTTTTACAACCTTTTTGTGCTCACCTGCTCTTTCGATTATCATCCAGATAAGAGCTGCAAGAGTTATGAGAAATAAACCCATAAATATGAGTGCTATATTCTTCCAGTTATCTGTTGCTCCTTTTGGGGTGTTATCTGGAAGAGATGAAGAAACTGGTGGTGTGGTAGGTGTGATTTCAATCGGTTCTTGTGTTGGTTCAAGCGTAGGTTCTTCAGTAACTGTTGGCTCTATTGTTGGGGTTGCTTCCGGAGAAAGTCTGACAACAGTAATCGTATAAATTTTAATTACATCCGGATCTTGAGCTTTGACGCTAATTGTGACTTTGTTTTCGCCATATTTAAGATCTTTACCTCCGGATATGCTTATCTTTGCTAGTGTCGAAGCAGATTTTGCAGTAACGTCTATGGAAGTTGTCTCTACTGGAACTTCTAATGAATACTTGGTAACATCTTTTGAAAATGCTGGGTTTAATGTTCCTGCTCCCGCAGATATTCCTGAAAGGTAAGCATTTGTTTCAAGTCTTGGTTCAACAGAGACAGTTTTTGGGGAAATTATTGTTGCAGGAACCTCTACGGGACCACTATTTGTATTTTGTGCAATTGTCGGATTACTTATAAAAAAGCTTGCAGTACCAATCTTTGCAGCATCTTTTACGCTAAATGCAAATGTTATTAAGGATGTCTCCGCACCTTTGGTTTGAATAGGCGCTGTCTGATCTGGATCGTTTCCTAGTATTGTTATAACTCCATTAGCCACGCTTGCACTTAGGTCAAAACTTACAGGAACTCCTGAAGGTTTTGTTATTTTGGGAGCTGAGACTGCTGTGACAAGGTCAAACCTTGTTGTATCATAATGGATTTCCGCATCAAAAGACGTAATTGCAAGACTTGAATTGGGGCGCACCTTAAATGTTAATGTGAAAGTCTTTCCTATATTTAGAACGGATTTATTCAATGCAAGATATACATCAACACTTGACCCTTCCGCATATACTGGAACTGTGAGCGCTTTTGGTATTCCAAAAATTAAAGCACAAAGCAAAATTAGTGTCATGAGCACTTTTGAAAGTTTGCTCGTATGTCTTTTGTGATTTCCGTCTTCGTTGTATTCTATCATTGTTTTATTTCCGCCTTACTATTTGATTTATATTATGCTTTCTCTTATTTTATTCACATTTTTCTTTTATCCTATTATGCAATGAATCCTTTGATTCCCAATCGCTTGTCCTCTTTAAACCTAAATGCAATAATATTATTAATTTGTATTAAACATTTTACATTTTCTTCTTACATCTTTAATATTTCTTTTTGCCATTCCTAAATCCATTAATCTTTACTTTCTTATTAATTCATATTCTAATATCTCAAATTGTTTTCATGCTTGACAATTTTTATTCCTCGGCCTATTTCTGTTTTATATCCTGTAGTTTTAAAATGTGCCTTTTCATAATCGTATAATCGGTTGAGTTATATTTCCCATCTTTATTTACATCGCACGCAGACAGAAGTTTACCAGTTAGTGGATTAAGTTTCAGAATGTGTCTTTTGAGTGTAGTGATATCTGTTGAATTTATTTTACCATCACCATTAACGTCACCAAAAATTAAAGCTGTGACTTCTTCAATGATTTTATCTTCATAATACACTCGGATCTTCATTCCTGTTCCAATTAGCGTTGTTCCTGTTATTTCCTTGCCTGCTGAGTTAAATATCCGAATTTGTGCAACAGTAGCATCCAGTCTTTTCTTAAGTGAGTCAACATTTGATGAAGGTTCAACGCCGCTTAATAAGCCATTGTTAATTGTATAAAGGCTGCTTTTAAGTTTTGGAATGTTTCTGGTTAAAGATAGAGTGTAGTTTTTGATTGACCCGTTTTCGGCAGTAACTGCTAACTGTAATAATGTCGTTCCAAATTCAATTGTTTTAAGTCCTGTCCCTGCTACAGAAGCCTTGTCATAATGGGGCATCGCACCTATCGTTATTTGTGATGCATTATCTGGGATTGTTGCAGTATAAGGCCCTGGGTTATCGGGATTAAATACAGGATTTATTGCAATTGCAGTGCCCGCTGAAATTGAAATTGTTGATAGAAAGTTGTCAGAAGATTCGACCGGAAAGCTTCTTGTAATTGTTATTGTATAATCGCGCTTTGCCCCACTCTTGGGCGTGCATGAAACAATAAATCTGTTATTGCTTCCGAAAACAAGTGGCATATCACCTGTTCCAATTATTCTTGCATTGCTGTTAAGGGTTGTTGATAAAATAGTGATTTTCGATATTACAGCTGGAACGGTAATTGAGTATGTCTGTTCCTTTGATGGGTCAAATGCGGGAGTTATATTAAAGTTTGCTTTTGATGCAAAATCTTGTACTTCAAGTGTTGTTAATTTATTTGTATCTTCAGGTTTTGGTGCAGCAAGAGAAGGCATTTTAAGATATACTGGGATTCTGAATGCAAAGCTATTTGTCAGCGAAGTAGGCTGTAAATTATTAACAGTAATTTTCGTTGCATATGCTTTATATGAATTTAAAGCCTCTGATGATGGTGCCTGCACATTTTGCATATATTGATGACTGTATAAACCGTATATTGGATCAACATCAAATTTTTGCAGATATAAAGTATCCTGTCCTTGATTAATGTATGTTGCACCGATATACTTAGCTCCACCGGTTATTGCATTTGCTTCTGTATTCCATGGAAGATTGTATTTAGCGCGATCTGTGTCAGATTTAGCTGATCCAAGGAAATAGTTTGCAACGGTCCCATCAAAATTATTTCCCTTTGCAAAATTAAGTCCACGCCATATTATATAATCAATTGTGCCCGATCCAGTTCCGATGTTATAAAAATTATAAATCCCGTTATAAATTCCATTCGCTCCAGTGTATTTACCATTTGCTAATGAGCTTAACCCAATTGACGGAGACCATACTGTAACTTCCTGCTTTGATCTTGCGGCAAGATGATAAGGACTTACCCCCGAAGCTTTAGCAGCATTCATAAACAACGTTTCTCTGCCTGCAAGTCCCGATCCTGTTAAAAGTGTTGTTATTCCTGCCATAACATGATTATTGGTCTGATAGCTTAACTGTTCGAATTGAAAAACTAACTTTTCGTCAAAAAAATTCCTCGGATCTACATAGTATTCAACTGCAGCCCTTGACGCTCTGACAAAAGAGTTTCCGTCAAGTATGACTTCTGAATATTTATATTCTGCAGGTGATCCTTTCCCGATAAGGCTTACCGAACCGCTATCCTCTCGGTCAATAACATCCTCCCAGTCAAGGTTTGTATTAAACGCAGTAAAGAGCCATTTCGGGTATTTTGAATGAAGTACTAGTAGTCCTGGCTTATAACTTTCTGGAAATTTAGCAAGCTGTGCCTTAAATTCAGATTCTGTGGTCTGGGCAATTCTCCATATTGTATATGTATAGGTAATCGAAGAGGAATCCGCAGCACTATTACAGATAAACTCAACTTTATTATCACCTGTTATAAGTGGCAGACTTAAATATGGTGGCTGCGCTTCGACTCCATTAAGCATCACTTTAAGTGTATCTGCT
Organism: Saccharofermentanales bacterium; assembly: GCA_038326615.1. GTDB lineage: Bacteria > Bacillota > Clostridia > Saccharofermentanales > UBA5734 > JBBQKF01. The sequence goes on from JBBQKF010000043.1 coordinate 18,064, forward strand.
TTGTTATACATTACGAGGTCATTAACTTTAAGATCAAACGAGCTATAAGGCAAATTTATATGATAATCAATGACATCTGGAAAAAATTCACTTATTACAGAATCAGCTGCGTTAGCTTGCATTTTAGAAATGCCTGTTGTCCTTTTCTTTATAAAAGTTGATAAAATATATCCGTTAGAAACACTCTCGCCATTCTCATATCTTACAAAATACCAAATATTCGTATTATATTGAGAAATTCTTTCCCCTGTTACCTGTCCAAGTATTTCGACATCAGCACCTAGGGGTACAGCTGTTACTATATCCGATAATGTAGTTGCACTTTCTCTCATATTGCAACTAGATGTCACATTATAAATAGTACCTGCTTCGGCATAATCTATATAAACAGGAACATTTAAAATAGGCGTATCTGATACAAAGGAAGTAACCTCGCCATTATAGATCCGAAGTGTATGGTACCCTCTCTTATATTCGGTTGTGTCTATTGTAACAGAATAGTAGTAACGCGAATTTGATTGTGTCATTAATGTTGTATTTATAGAAAAGACAGGATCGATGTTAGAATCCAAATAAGCATTAATCGAGGTATTCGTAATCGCCGTTATAGCAATATCTCCTGTTAAATTGACCTTGCCTCTCCATGCATAGTAGATAGAATCCTTAATATCGTTAGCATAATCATTTAAATTTACATTCATCTCAAAGACAATGTTATCTGCTGCAAAAACCTTCGTCTTCATAATTGGTAGAATTGAAGAAATGAAGAAAGATAGGATAAAAACCCAAAAAACATAGTATACCGCTGGCTTATATAAAAGTTTTTTTGTCAACCATACGTTTCTGTTATTCTTTACATTTCTTTTATTTCTTATATTTTTTTCATTTGTTTCATTTGTGTTATATGTTCGTTTCAACATTTTATCCTCAAATACCCGTCACCTGGATCAATTACTTAATCACATAATAATATCATGTTTTCCCCCTTTAGGATAACATATTTAAAATTCTGTAGGTTACATAATTATTTCAAAACATATCTTTACCGGAATTGAATTTTTGATGCTTATACAAATTACACATACTAATAGTGTAATATTCTATTATTATTCTATGGGTGGAATTTGCTTTTTCAATTAAATTTGATAAATTTTGTTTGTCTGAGGTTTGAATTTGTATTGACTTTCAATTTAAAAGTGATATAATGGAAATATATCTGAAAATTCGTTATTATTTATTTACTAGTCTTTCGTAAGGATAACATTTTCTTGTAAATAGCAAACCCACCGAAAGGTGAGGACGCAAAGCCACGAGTCTAAGGCGCAAGCTAAGACAGTCGGGTTGCCAAGAGGTAAATACTTAACAGACCTCTTTTGGCTTTTATCGAAGGAGGATTTTTTATGGCTCGATTTAAAAATTACATCACTATGTCTATCACACTAATTACTGGCTTTTGCATCTTGCTCGCAATATTAAATAATTTCACTTATGTATCAGCTGTAACTTCAGCTGCAACACTCAGCTCGTCACTCGACACTCTCGAAAACATTAAGTTCGCAGAAGATACTTCTCTTTTTACTAATCCCGAAAGAGGTTGGTATAAGCCATTTAGCTCAAATGATTTGTGGGGGCTTGATAGGCTCAAGGCACAAGGAATAAGTGTAATTCTTGTCGAAACAGATCTCAAGGCATTTTTAACTACACCAATAAGCGCAGTAAAGCTTACAGAAATTAGCGCTGCTTTTTCAGCTGCAAGGAAATACGGTCTTCAAGTGATGTTTAGAGCAGCTTATGATTATACTGGACTTTCTTCATGTGAGCCTAAAAGTCTTTCAATCATAGTAGGACATATAGCTCAGCTTAAAAGTATTTTCTATTCTAATGAAGATATCCTTTACTGTGTACAAGCAGGATTTTTAGGGCCTTGGGGAGAATGGCATTCTTCATTTTATGGAAGCACACCTTCATTAGCGGCCCGTAAAGCCGTTCTCTTTGCCTTAATGGATGCAGTCCCGAAAAGTAGATCAATTTTGGTAAGAAGACCAATGTTTATAAGAGATATCTTTGCAAATGAACCTGGTGGAAACATTCTAACAGAAACAACTGCATTTAATGGGTCTATGCTTTCTAGAACAGGATCACATAATGACGCCCTTTTAAGTACCGCCGATGAATTTGGCACATATGTTGATCCAAACTTCTCCAGATCTGATGAACTTAATTGGCTTGACAATCAGAATAAATTTGTGCCTTTTGCCGGTGAAAGTTGCTATCTTAGTTCGAATTCAGATCCTATAAATACAGTTTTCGAACTAAATAAGACTCATGCTCAAACAATAAATATCGATTATATTCAGTCAGTTATCAGCAAATGGAAAGCAACAACATACAACAGTATTAATACATTCGATTATCTGACAAATAAAATGGGGTATAGAATTTTGCTTACTGATGCTAAAATTAACACCGAAGTAAAAAAAGGTGGAGCGCTTCATATTAATCTTAATATCAAAAACGATGGATTCGCGAACATTATTAATGGAAGAGCCTTTGAAATTATACTGAGCAATGGGGCTGTTACTTATAAGGCTGCTGTTAATGATGACCCAAGAAAATGGTATAAAGAAAATGGACTTATGTCAAAGGACTTATATTTTAGTGTACCTACTGCAATAAATGAAGGTGTCTGGAGTATCTATCTTAATCTACCAAGTCCATTTGCATCAATTTCTACGAACCCTTTGTACTCAGTCAGACTTGCAAATACCGGAGTTTGGAATGCAACAAAGGGATATAATCTTATTAAAAACAATTTAATAATTGGAGTTACAAGCACAGGTAATAATGTTTCTTCATTTAAACAAATTAGCCGGCAGGAAGCAGAAAGTCTTACAGGGTCTGTTATTACACAACCGACTAATGTTCCCATAACAACACCTATAGTGATAGCTCCTACTCCAACTCAAGCAGTTCCGACTTATACTCCAGTTCCTCCAACTCCAACACCGATAGTTCCTTCTCCTACTCCAACACCGATAGTTCCTTCTCCTACTCCTACCCCAGTTGTTCCTCCAACTCCAGTTCCTACTGCAGCGCCTACTCCTATGCCTACAGTAGCCGCACCTACTGTAGCACCAACCCCTGTCGCATCATTATCCAGTGTGACGTCGATGTCCATTTCTAATAATAGCACCTACGTGTATATAAAAGTCTTTGGAACAAATCTTGTAACAAAAAGCCAATTTTTCATTAATTCCGACCAAAACTACTCAACAGGATTAAAAAGCACGTGGTTGAACTCTGGGTTTGATTTTCTGGTTGAAAACACTACCCTATACAAATATTCAGGAATTTCTAACAGCTGGAAGTGGACACGAATACAAGGTATTTTAATTTCTAAAGCATATAACTGTATATCAATTAGGGTGCCTCTGACCTCACTTAAAGCAGTAATTGGAAGTAACATGCAATTTGCTTTTGTTAGCAATGACTCAAAATCACTTGTATACCCATCACTTAGTGTAAACATACCAATTTACAAAATCAGTTGATATAATGGATTCATATACCTTTAATTAAAAAATTCAGACGGGAAGAATAAATTTCTGTCTGAATTTTTTAAGTACAAACACCAAAAATGAAAGCATTTTGGAATTTTATTGAATTTTGAAGCAAAAACAATTATAATGTTATTACAATTATTTTTTGACAACTTGGCTGTGTTTAAATGATTTATATATACATCGATTTTATATATTACGATATTATCATCCAAGTTGTCTTTATTTCCATCTAAGATTTATCCTATGCTTAAAAAAGGGGGTGAATGGTTTGAGGGTTTTAATAACTGGTGGTTATGGCTTTATAGGTTCTCATGTGGCTGACTTTTTTTTTAAAGAGGGTCATCATATTTTTATTATTGATAATTTGTCATCAGGCAGTACATCAAATATCAAATTTAAACATAAATCTTACCTTATCGATACAAATGATAAGCGGTGCGATGAGGTTTTTAAAGCAAATAATTTTGATGTAATTGTTCATTGTGCTTCATTACCAGATATCGTGAAGTCTGTAGAGAATCCGTTAGCAGACTCTAAAAGCGACTTTTTGGGTATTACTAACATGCTTAATTTAACGACAAAGCATAAAATATCTAAATTTGTTTTGATATCCTCTACTTCAGTATACGGGAATCCTGCTAATTTACCTGCCAGAGAAGATGATGTTCCTGATCCTGTTTCAATCAGTGGTACTAGTAAACTCACAACAGAACTTTATTGCAGGAAGTGGTCTGAGTTATATAATTTAAGCACTGTTATTTTAAGAGTTTCAAATGCATATGGCCCAAGACAGAAGATTAATTCAGAAAACAGCATTATTTCTGAGCTTTTAGATAAAGTTATCAATTCACAGGATCTTACTGTAAATGCTGCTAGTGGACAAACCAGAGATTTTATATATGTTGAAGATATTGCACAAGCAGTATTTAAGGCTACTGAATTAGGTCTTCAAGGATTATATAATCTATCTTCTGGAGTAGAAACAAGTATAGATAGTGTTGTTGAATTGATTAAGAATTCTAGTCCTGTTAAAGGTGTTGTAAAATATAATTCGCAGAAATCAGGAATAGAACATTTTTTTGCAGATAATAAAAAAATCAAAAGAGAGCTTGATTGGGTTCCCTTGTATTCTGTTGAAGAAGGTATAAGAAAAACATTTTCGTGGCAAGTGTCAAACCCTATAAATAAATCCAGCAAAATAACTAAAAAGAAAAACGTACAAGGATTTTTCAGTAAAACCATTATGCCATATATAGAAAATTTTACTGTTTTTTCGCTTATTATAGTAGGATCGCTATTCTTTAAAGATAATATCTCTGATAAATTGCCATTATTTCTTTCGATGTATATTTTGTTTATAGGAATTGTTTATGGTACACGGCAGTCAATAATATGCGTCATTCTTTCATGTTCCTTTTACATTTACAACCAGGTGAGCATGGGTAGAGAACCGATATCGATGGTTTATGATTCTGGTACAATCTTCCAGATATCACTTTTTATACTTATTGGGCTTGCCGTCGGCTATACGATTGACAAAAAGGAAAACCGAATTCATGAAAAGATAAATGAAATTGAACTTTTGCAGACAAAATATGATTTTCTTTCCGGAATATACAATGATACAAGGATTGTCAAGGATCAATTATACTCTCAGATCGTAAGTTCAGAGGATAGTTTTGGAAAGGTTTTCAATCTTATAAAACAACTCGACAGCCTATCTCCTGATGAAGTCTACTATTCAGCAATTCATGTTATTGAGAGCGTTATGAAATCAAAAAAAGTTTCATTATATATTATAAGCGGCAATGGATGTTGTCTACGACTTATGACAAAATCCAACACAGAAGATTTTATCCTACCTAATTCGATAATGCTTGACGAAAATAATAGTATAAATGATGTAATTGTAAACAAGACAATGTACACAAATAATACACTTGATTCGTCCATGCCATTAATGATTGCTCCTGTAATTAATGGAAAACATGTTGTTGCCATTATAGCAATCTATGAAGCTGATTTTGATAATATTACACTTTATTATAAAAATTTATTTCTTGGCGCTGTAGAGCTAATTTCTGAATCAATTAGCAAAGCAATCAAATACGAAAATCTCATGACCGAGAAAAAATATATAGATGATACATCTATTATGAAAAGCGAATATTTTGCTGAGCTTCTGAAAATAAAACTAGATGCGAAGAGTAATCTTAATACTGATTTTGTTCTCTTAGAGATAAACGCCCACAATGCAACGCTTATCGAAACATCCCATATTCTTATTAACATATTGCGTGAATATGACTTTGTCGGAATGATTGACAATCAGATTTTCATTCTTCTTTCTAACACCAGTGCCAAACAATCCCAAAAAGTTATTGAAAGACTTGCAGACACCGGGTTTGAGATAGTTAGCAACGGAGCAATTGCTTATGACTGATTACTTTTTATTATCATTAGCCTTATACTATTTTATTTCGCTTTTGATTATTCTGATTTACTCAATTAAGTCAACCCACACAATTGAGAAATACAAGATAGGTTATTTAGTAGTGATGATTATTTTTATGCCATATTTAGGAATATTCTTTATAATTTTTTTAAACTATTACCCTCAAAAAAAAGACGAGCAGACCATAGATGATTATGAAACGGCAACCTTGCTCAAAGATAAAAATAGCTACCATTATTTAAATTTAAATGTTAATAAGGAAAGCAACATAGTTCCTATTGAAGAAGCACTTTTCATTAGCAACAATATAACTAAGAGAGCTCTTCTAATTGATGTACTGAAACAAGATATTAATCTATCAGCAACCATCCTTAAAAAAGCAGTTAATGATTCTGATACTGAAACTTCTCACTATGCTGCTGCTGCGCTTATGGAACTAAAAAATCGGCTTATGACAGGTCTGCAAGCATTGTCCGTAAAATTCGAAGCAGACAATGATGACTATGAAACATCTTTAGAATATTGCGATGTTATTAGAAGATATATTTATAGCGGCATGCTCGATAACAGAAGCATCAAGAAATATATGTATCTGTATATGCAAATATTAGAAAATATTAACCGTTTAATGCCCGAAAAGAAAAAGTTCTACGTTGAGCTCATAAATACCGAACTAAAGTTAAAAGAATACGAAAAAGCATCTCAGACCTGCAAAAATTTTATGAACATTCATAGCAATTCAGAAGAACCATATGTTATGCTATTAAAGCTGTCTTATTCTTTGAATGATATTAATAAATTCAAAAAAACATTAGAAATCCTAAAAAACTCGAAGATTAAACTATCCTATAGCACAATTAACAAGTTAAGATTCTGGATTTGAAGGGGGAAAATAATGCTTAGAAGAAATATTGTCATAATATTAGCTGTTATTTTATTTCTTGGTTTATTTCTGCAACTATTCAGAACAGACCTTCTATTCAGGTTGGTGAGTAAAAATTCCAATAATAATATTGACTTTTCAGTAAAAGTTGCAGGTGCAGCAGTAAAATATACGCCTGCTACTGACGAAAATCTTATTTCACAGAAAATACTTATTCTTTTAGAACA
>JBBQKF010000044.1:0-24879 GCA_038326615.1 Saccharofermentanales bacterium
AGGGAACAAAAGAAACTTTCCAGAAGAAAGAAAGGCGGAAGCAACTGGAACAAGCAAAGGATTAAGGTGGCTAACCAAATCCGATTTAGCCGTTCCCGTTTTCAATTTTGATTTCATCATCTTTCACAACTACTCTGGCAATATCCCCTGTTTTTATTACTCCATCAAGCATTGCTTCAGAAAGGCGATCTTCTAGCATCGATTGGATAACCCTACGAAGCGGTCTTGCTCCATAACTTGGGCTGTATCCCTTTTCTGCAAGAAACGCTTTTGCTTCATCAGAAACATCAAGTACAAGACCATTTTCAGTAAGTCGTTTTGAAAGTGTTTTAAGCATTAGAACAACAATCTTTTTCATCGCTTCAAGATTAAGCATGTGGAAGAAAATGATTTCATCTATACGATTTATAAACTCAGGATTAAACGTCTTCTTCAATTCCTCCATCACCATCAATTTTGCATCTTCATAGTTTTTACCACCATAAAGTCCGTCATCTCCTGCTGCTACGGAAGGATTTGAGGCATCAGTTGATTTAGGAAGGTCAAATCCGATTCTTCGTCCTTGTGATGACGTAAGCATTCTTGCTCCAAGATTTGAAGTCATTATTATTATTGTATTTCTAAAATCAATTGTCCGGCCCTGACCGTCTGTTAACCTTCCGTCTTCAAGAATCTGAAGTAATGCATTGAACACATCTGGATGTGCCTTTTCGATTTCATCAAAAAGAACCACCGAATATGGCTTACGGCGAACTTTCTCTGTAAGTTGTCCACCTTCATCATACCCTACATATCCTGGAGGAGAACCGATTAATTTGCTGACATCGAATTTCTCCATGTACTCAGACATATCAAGTCTTATAAGGGCATTTTCAGATCCAAACATAACATCAGCAAGTGCTTTTGCAAGCTCTGTTTTACCAACACCAGTCGTGCCGAGAAATATAAATGATCCTGTTGGGCGTTTAGGGTCTTTAAGACCAAGGCGACCACGCCTTATTGCTTTTGCAATTGCTTTTACTGCTTCATCTTGCCCAATTACTCTCTTGTGTAGCTCGTCTTCAAGGAGCCTAAGTTTCTCAGAATCTGTTTCAGTAAGCTTGCGAACAGGAATATTTGTCCAGCTTGAAACAATATTGGCTATGTCCTCAGGGGTAAGAATATTTTCTGATGTATCTTGCTTGTGTCTCCACTCTTCACGCGTCTTATCAAGTTGAGTAGTAAGCTCGTTTGCCTCTTCTCTATACTTCGCTGCAGCTTCAAAATCTTCACGGTCAGCAGCAGTCTTTTTAAGACGATTTAAGTCTTCAAGCTTATTTTCTATTTCCTTGAAGGATTCTGGCTCAGTAAAAGATTTCATCCTTCTTCTTGAGGCTGCCTCATCTATAAGATCGATTGCTTTATCTGGGAGAAAACGATCAGTTATGTACCTTATAGAAAGTTTGACTGCCTCTTCTATTGCTTCATCAGTAATTTTTACATTATGATGTGCCTCATATTTATCCCTTATCCCTTTCAGTATAAGAACCGCTTCTTCAGGTGAAGGTTCCCCGACTGTAACGGGCTGGAATCTACGCTCGAAACCAGAGTCTTTTTCTATACGCTTACGATATTCTTCAATTGTTGTAGCTCCAATGAGTTGTAATTCGCCTCGCGCGAGCATTGGTTTTAAAATATTTGCTGCATCCATTGCGCCTTCTGCACCGCCAGCTCCGATTATTGTATGAAGCTCATCAATGAAAAGCATAACATCACCAGCCTTACCAGCTTCACTTAAAACGTTCTTTAATCTTTCTTCAAATTCTCCACGATATTTTGCTCCTGCAATAAGGCTTGCCATATCTATTGAAATAATACGTTTATCTTTTAACATTTCAGGAGTATCCCCCTGAGCAATTTTTTGAGCTAAGCCTTCTGCAATTGCTGTTTTCCCAACACCGGGTTCTCCAATAAGGCATGGATTGTTCTTCGTTCGACGACACAAAATCTGCATGACACGCTCGATTTCCTGCTCTCTTCCTATTATCGGGTCAAATTCACCATTTTTCGCAGCGAGAGTTAAGTCTCTGCCATACTTTTCGAGATTTGGTGTTTTTATCCTTCCTTTTCCTTTGGAGCCAACTTGTGAAGCAGCGCTATTTCCTATACCACCACTTTGCTGCTGTAAGTCCTTAAGATTCTCGTTTATTTCATCGATGTCGGAATCAGGTGAATTATCGTCATTCTGGTCGTTTCCAAAGGATTCTTCTTCCTCTTGAATTTTTGAGGCACCTGTATCACCTTGAGATTTCATTAATTCTTCGTAGACTTTTCTTAAATCTACTCCTGTTGCCTGCAGAATCTTTGATGCAACATTTTCACCTTCACGAATAATTGCAATTAGCAAATGTTCAGGTTCGATTACATTTTGAGAAACATTTCTGGCTGCAAGAACTGATATTTCCATAATCCGCTTTGTGCGTGGTGTAAACATAGCAACCACTTGATTTATATCGTTAATATGCTCGAACTCCTTGCTCGGATCTATTGCTTTACCTGAAACCTGAGACAAAGCATCCTCAAGTGCTTCGAGTTGTAATCCGTCTTCATTAAGCAGCTCATACGAAATTCCTGATTCTTCTTTCATAATTCCATAAAGCAAATGTTCTGTTCCAATATAGTCCGTCTGACTTTTTTTTGCTGCTTCATATGCACTTTGCATTACCTGCGCTGTTCTTTCTGAAAATCTTATCATCATAATTTTTCACCTTCCTTTAGTACTTCTCTGACTGCTTGTGCTCTAGCCTTGTCACGTTCAGTCGGTTCCATAATTCTGCCTGCTGCCTTTTGGACACTCGCAGGTCCTATTGTTGCCATAATTTTATTAAATACAATTTCATCTATTCCGCTGATTATTCCAAGAGCTATCCCGAATCTGACATCTGATATCATCTTAACTGCCTCTTGAGTTGTAAGGGTTCTTGCATATTTCAAAATCCCAAGAGAGCGAAAAATCATATCATCAACATACAGCGGATTTTTTTCATACAACTGCTTTCTTATTAGCCTTTCCTGGTCCATTATCTGAAAAATCAATTTTCTAATATCACTGATTAGCTCTTCTTCATTGAGTCCTAGCGTAATCTGATTTGATATCTGATAAATATTTCCAAGTGAGTTGCTGTTTTCGCCATAATAACCCCTAACTGAATATCCCATCTTCTGAATGTTTTCTACAACAAGATTAATTTTACCTGACATTGCAAGTCCTGGCAGATGCATCATAACGGATGCTCTTAATCCAGTTCCTGTGTTAGTAGGGCATGAGGTTGTAAATCCATATTTACTGTTATATCCGACAGGTAAATGGGATTCAAGATATATTGCCATCTCTTTTGCCTTCTCGTATGCATTTTCGAGATTGAATCCAGGTTCCATTGCCTGTATCCGTATATGGTCTTCCTCATTAATCATCACAGAAATTGATTCGTCGCGCAAAATCATTGCTTTTCTTGTTATTCCTGGCTTTGTAAGTTCTTCACTGATAAGATGCTTTTCTACTAATGAAACTTTGTCCTCATCTGTAAGATCATTCATGTTAACCTGTATAAAGTCCTTTTTGTTTTCCTTCCCATAAGCAATTATAGCCTGTGTTATTTCTTGTGATACACCAACCGAAGTCATTTCGTTAAGTTTATGTGGGAAAGGGTAATTGCATAAATTTCGGGCAAGCCTTATACGGCTACTAAGAACTACGTCACTTTGCGGGCCTTTGTCAATATACCATGTCATACTCTTTCCTCCTTTTCTTTTCTTTTATTTTCAAAATTTGTCTTCCTTTAATTACGAAATTATTTATTTCCATTTAATTCTGTTATTTGTTTATCATATTGTTTATTATTTTGTTCTTTTTTATTCTGTTCTCTGATTTTTCTGTTATTTGTTTATTCTGTTCTCTGATTGTAGTTTTTCTATCATTAATTTTTGCCATTTTTATTATAATATGTTGATCATTTTTAATTATTCAATTTGTCCGTAATAAAATCAAATAAATTTTTGCAAGGAATGATTAGTTAAAAGTTTTGTAGAAATTTATTCTATTCTTTCTTTTCTTTATCTTCATTTTCATTGGTTTTCTTGCGTCTTGGTTTCTTAGGAATTGATTCACCCTCCTGATTTGCTTTTTCGGGTTTAGTTTTATTTTCGTTAGTATCTTTTTTTTCTTTTTTTTCTTTTTTTTCATTTGCCGATTTGTCGGGATTGCTTTTTTTAGCTTTATTTTTACCTAGGTTTTCGGGAACTTTATCAATATTCATATCATCACTTCCGAACGTAGAAGAACCTAAAATTTCAACTTCATGTATTTTTCTACTATGATTTGTATGTTTCTCCAAGGTAGAATTTGTATCTGATTTGGGTTTTTTCAACTTTTCTATATTTTCTATATTTTCTATTTTGGCTTTGTTTTGTAGAATCTCAGTTTTAATTTTTGCTGCACTTTCATAATCTTCCTTTTCGACTGCTTCCTTAATCTTTAATTGCAATTCTTCATTTATCTGATGAAGGTTATTAATTTCACTTCTATCTTTAGTTTGAGCAATTTCTCGTCCTCTGTGTTTGTCTCCTGACTGAACCCTACGAAAAACTTGTCCAAGCTGATCCTCGAAAATTTCATAACAATAACTGCATCCAAGCTTTCCTTTTTTGCGAATTTCATCAAGAGAGGTATTGCAATGCGCACACACTTTTGGCTCTTGTTTGCCAGGTACAAAAACGCCTGAATTATAACCTGTTGCTGTATTACCAAGCTGATGATTTCCTAAAAACGCTTTAGGGCTAGCAAATCCTGTACCAAGATAGTTGTCGAGGTCAAGACCGAAAGTATTCGCAAATCCAATTTCCTGCAGGCAATCCTCGCATATTTTGTATTCTTTTTCAGCTCCGTTGACAATTTGTTTTATTAAAACCGAAGCTTCTCTTTTTTGGCATCGCTGACACTTCATTTTACTATCCTCCCATATAAATTAACACTTTCTATATTTAAAATTCGCATCAATTCATTTATACGATAAATCTAACTTTTTATAAAATCCTTAACTTTCATTTCTTTTAGGTTTTAGTAACTTCATTTTAGGTTTCTACCTATTTTAATTACTTACTATTTTTATAGTTTGATGTCTAAATTATTTATGAATCCCAATTTGTATTCATACAATTTTTACCACTAATTTTAAACTTTTAATTTATGCAAACAAGAAATTTTCTATTAATCGATTTTGTGTAATAATTTGTTTACGCGAAATTCCTGTTCTTTTGGATCATAAGACAAGCTAAAAGGTTTTTCATCATTTTACTTCTAATCTTTGTACGTGATTGTGGAGAAATATCAAGGAACACTTTGTCTGACATCGTACTTACGAGCAATTCTGCCTCCTTCTTACTAATAAGTTTGTAATTTAGAAGTTCTTTCAAGTAAAGATTCACCTTGTGTTCCGAAAGATTAGGATCCATCGTATTCATAAGATGTAATAAGTAGCTTTCAGTTCCGTCCATAGGGATTTTGGTAATCCTTATACCGCCTCCACCGCCGCGCCTGCTTTCAACATAATAACCCTGTTCGTTTGTAAATCTTGTTGAAATCACATAATTGATTTGAGAGGGAACGCAGTTTAACTTATTAGCAAGATCGTTTCTGGCAATTTCTACAAGCCCATGATTTTCTTCAAGCATTCCCCTTATCATCAATTCGATGACGTCGCTTAATCTAGCCATATTGTTCCTCCTCTCTTCTTTTTTCTAAATTTAACTGTTTTCTAAATATTATCTGTTCGTACTATATTCAAAATTTAACTATTTACTAAATATTACAAGTTCTTCACATATTGAAATTTTACTATTGCTTAAAAATATTATGTCTTCCTCTCTACATTATAAATGTTATACCTATCATTCTCTTATTATCTTTCATAGCGTCATATTTAAACTTTGACTTTCTTTGACTTATGTTTATATTTTAGTTCATATAAGGGACTTCTAAATGAAATATTTGTTTATTTTTTGTGAACGATTTTAAAATATTTTCAGAAAAGCTATAGTCTTACATATTAACGTAAATTGTCAGAAAGTCCATACGATTTGAAAAGCAGCGGGAAATTTACATTTTCCAAGTGATTAAATGCATTATTAATAAAAAACTGTGATAGAATGTAGTTGTTGGCAAAATCAGGTTAGAAAGGATAATTAATTCGTTACATTTCAGTGATGAATTAATGGTGGAGACGAAAATGGCTATTATAGAAATCAACAATTTAAAAAAATATTATGGTAAACAACGTGGTATTGAGGATGTTACTTTTTCTGTTGAAGAAGGTGAAATATTTGGATTCATCGGTCCTAATGGTGCCGGAAAATCAACAACCATAAGAACGTTGCTTTCACTAATTTATCCGACTAGTGGATCTGCAAAAATTTTCGGAAAAGACTGTATTTTGCACGGCCCCTCCATTAGAGAACAAATTGGATATCTTCCTTCCGAAGTTTTTTATTACGAAAATATGAAAGTTATTGACGTTCTTAAGTATTCCGCAAGTTTCTATAAAAATGTTAAAAAAGTCCGGATTGATGAACTCGCTGGAATTATGGAGCTCGATTTAAATAAGAAAATTGAGGATTTGTCCTACGGTAACAAGAAAAAAGTCGGTATTGTTCAGGGCCTTTTACATGAGCCAAAACTTATCATTCTTGATGAACCGACAAGTGGCCTTGACCCTTTGATGCAACAAAAATTCTTTGATCTTATTGAGGTCGAAAACAAAAAAGGTTCTACGGTTCTTTTTTCCTCGCATATACTCCCCGAAGTTCAAAAACTCTGTACAAGAGTAGCAATCATTAAAGACGGCTCAATCGTTAAAGTTGAGGATATGAATACATTAAGAAGTGAAAATTATAAGAATTTTACAATCGAATTTCCTGTGCAGGTTCCAAATGATTTGTTTGCAATTGACGGTATTGCGAATCTTTCAAAAGCAAATAACAAGGCAAAATTTCTTTACAAAGGTGATATTAATCTTATTCTTGGTCATTTACAGGGAATTAAGCTTACTAATTTACTTGTAGAAGAGCCATCTTTGGAAGAAATATTCATGCACTACTATCGAAAGTAAACAAGTAACCGGATTTTTGCATCTAGAATACTTTGATGGAACAATTTCTTCACCGTAAATAAATTAACGAAACAATTTTTGCAGCTAGAATAAATTAACGAAACAATTTTTGCAAAGGAAGGATGATTAATTCATCTCATTCTGATTTGAATTGATTATGGAATAAAATATGAATATTTTTATTAACGAAATGCGAATGAACCGAAATTCTTTGCTTACATGGGCTATTACATTGCCTGTATTATCTTTCTTTTTTATGGTAATGTACCCAGCACTCGCAAAAAACATGGAAGCTTTTATTAAAGTGCTTGAGAATTTTCCCATTGAATTTCGCAATGCGTTTGGCATTAATGAAAGCGCTTTTGGAACAATCCTTGGGTTCTATAGCTTTATACTCACCTACGTTTTAATTGGAGGCGCAGTACAAGCAATGAATCTTGGCATTAATGGTCTTTCTATGGAAGTTCGTGATAAAACTTCTGACTTCCTATACACAAAGCCCGTTTCAAGGTTTAATATCCTGGCATCAAAAATAAGTGCGGTATTTGTTCAGGTTATTATAACCGACATTATTTTCGTTTTGTTTTCATTTTTTATGCTTACTTCGATAAACAGTTCAATGAACAATAGTCCATTTGATTTTAAAACGTTCCTATTAATAACCGGCTCATTATTTATGATTCAAATAATTTTTGCATGTATTGGATTTGCTGTATCAGCATCACTAAGAAGAATTCGAACAGTTCTGCCTGTAAGCCTTGGAATGGTTTTCTTTTTCTATATTATTTTCGTTTTAAATCAGACACTAAAAAATGCAAGCTTGTCATTTCTGACACCATTTGGATATTTTGAATTATCAAAAATCATGACAATGAACTCGTATGAAACCAAATATGTTATCTCAATGATTGTAATATCAATTATTTGCGTCATATTCACTGGCTGGTCATACTCACGCAAAGATTTTCCAGCAATTTAAATGTCACATGTGAGGATTGTCAGATTAAATAGAAATATAATATGAAAAACGAATAACAATTAAAAATAGTTAATAATAGTTAGCAACCAAGTAACTAAAAATTTTAATAATTTGATAAATAAATAAATAGACTGATTAATGGATAGGTTGATAGACACATTGTTAAAAACTAGGAGGACCAAATGAACATTTTTTTAAGAGAACTAAAAGCAAATATGAAATCACTCATTATCTGGAGCCTAGCCCAGATTTTTGTAATCTTTTCGGGCATGGTCAAATATGAAGGTTATGCAACTTCCGGTGTAAGTATGAACGAACTTTTTAAAGATTTGCCAAAAGGATTTCAAGCAATATTGGGAATAGGCGAAATTGATATTTCGAAAATTGAAGGTTATTATTCACTGTTTTTCCTGTTTTTTATACTTCTTGCCACAATACATGCGGGAATGCTTGGTGCCGTTATTGTAAACAAAGAAGAGCGCGATCATTCAGCGGATTTTCTTTTTTCAAGACCAGTAAGCAGAAGAAAAATAATAACTGCAAAATTACTTGCGGGTTTGTTTAATGTTTTTGTATTCAACATGGTAACGCTCTTCTCGTCTCTTTATTTTATAAGCATTTATAATAAAGGCAATCCTCTTACTAAAATGGTACTATATCTAATGACCGCATTATTTATAGTTCAAGTATTTTTCCTGTTTCTGGGAAGTGCTATTGGGTCTATTATGAAAACAGCCAAAAAAGCTACATCAATTACCACAGCGATACTCCTAGGTGCGTTTTTTCTATCTCTTGGTATTGGAATCGATAGTCGCATTGAATTTCTAAAATTTTTAACCCCTTTTCAATATTTTGATGCTAAGCAACTTGTTTTTGGCAAAGGCTTAGAGCCTGGATATATAATTTTAAGTGTTGCTTTAACTGCTGTTTTTCTTTTCGTTACATACACTGGATTTGAGAAACGCGATTTAGCAACATAATCAATTCTTGCTGCATAGAGGTTAAAGATGAATCGAATAAAGTAGAACTGAGTTGAGAAAAATGAAAAAGGTTGGACTAGATAAGTACAGAATCGAATAGGGTAAAAACGAAAAAAGAGACCAGATTAACCGGTCTCTTTTTTTAATTTTTTGGATTTTATTTATATTAAATCAATTTACAATTTGCAAATCAATCTCCGATGCCATAAATAATTGTTTTTCGATTGCAGTGCCACGAAGTGAAATGTATAATTTAACCATGGTCACGGATTTTCGTGTGCTTTGCATGATTAATGTTTCGTGTGCTTTACTTAATTGATATTGTAATTTGAAATCGTAAATGTTAGCGATATTACTTTAAAAAATTTAGTTCTTCCATATTTCTTTAATCTTTTTATTCCAATTTACTTCTCTTGCTGTTATAATCTTATTCGTTGTAAATTGTTTTAGTTAAAGTAATTGTTGTTATTTTAAATTCATAAATAATGATTATTTCAGATTAAATGACTTTACAAACCATTATTCAGAAAGAGTAAAGTTAAAAAAGCAGGCTACAATTTTACATCACAATTTAAAATTAGTAGACCGTCTTTAAATATGGATTTGAACTTATTTTCACTTGACAATACAAAAATCTGAATAGAACAGATATAGTTTGAAATTCGAATTAATATTAAATGCCTTTTAGTGGCCAGAAGGATAAAGCGATGGAAGCAAAAAAAATTAGCATTCTTGCGAAACTAGCACTTTTCGGCGCCACATTAATCTGGGGAAGCTCATTTTTCATAATGAAAAACACAGTTGAAGTTATTCCCGTTTTTTATTTGCTGGCAATGAGATTTTTTGTGGCTGCAATTGTTGTTTTGATTTTATCTATAAACAAAATTCGACTTATAAATATAGAATATCTTATCAAAGGCGGAGTTATGGGAATTCTACTATTTCTAGCATATGCGTTCCAAACATTCGGTCTTATGGATATTTCTCCTGGCACAAATGCTTTCCTAACAACAGTGTATTGCATAATAGTACCTTTTCTTTATTGGATAGTTGCAAAATCCCGACCTGATAGATTCAACATATTAGCATCAATAATTTGTTTAATTGGGATAGGTCTTGTTTCTTTAAACAAGGGATTTACAATTGGCATCGGAGATTTTCTGACTTTGGTCTGCGGATTTTTCTATGCATCGCACATAGTTTCTGTTGCTGTATTTTCAAGAAAGCTTAACATTTTTCTTCTAACTTTTATTCAATTTGCAACTGCATCTGTGCTTGGCGGAATTATGGGATTGATTTTCGAAACTTTCCCTAAGCATATCGGAACAGATTCAATACTGTCCCTCGTTTATCTTTGCTTTTTCGCAACTGCCGCGGCTCTTTTAATGCAAAATGTTGGTCAAAAGTATACGCATCCATCAACTGCTGCCTTGATTCTTAGCCTCGAATCGGTTTTTGGAGTGCTTTTTTCAATTGTTTTTTATAAAGAAACTCTGGACATTAAAATCACAATAGGATTTGTCCTGATATTCGTTGCAGTTATAATTTCTGAAACAAAACTCTCATTCTTAAGCAAATCTGATACGACCGTAATCATTGAGCTTGACCCTGAAATCGCGAAAACTTCCAAAACCTAATGCTTTTTGACGAAATTTTTAGATTGGTTTACATCCGCCACTCTTATTAAATAAGCACTTTAAATATATAGTAAATTCATTATCAAATATAATATACCTATTTTTTTCCCTAATTGAGATGTTGATAATGAAATATCAAAAGAGCACTCCGAAAGGTTTCCCTTTTTTGAAGTGCTCTTTTAATTTTTGATACAAAATTATATTATCTTAAATTAATAATAAGGATTAATATGTAAGCGATTTAAAATATTCTAAAATTATTGCACTTATTCGTCTTCTTTTTAAATTTAATTTTTGCTGTCATAAAACTCTTTTACTGCTGCAAAAAATGCATCGATATTTTCCCATTTTGACATCGGAGGAATATCGCAACCTGTTGAAATTACAAAGTTTGGATATTTGTTACATTCATTAAGCAATGAGAGCGTCTTTGTGCGAATTGATTCCGGTGTTCCATTTTTCATTTGTCCGGCAGGATCAATATTCCCGAGAGCAAGGAAATTTGATGGGATGTGTGGCATCATTTCACTCATTTCAATTGCGTTTCCAAAGTGATAAGCCGCAGCGCCGGTAGCAAGAATATGATCAATCATTTTAATAGTTCCACCTCCACAGTTATGATAAACAACAATGAAATTTTCATCCTGAACTGCTTCAACTATTTTTTTAACATATAAACACGAGAAATCTCTCGATAAATCAGGTGAAAGAAGTCCAGCAAGAGGTTCAGCAATTACAACGCCATTCGCACCGACATTTTTGTATGCTTTACAGTACTCAATTGTAAATTCTGTTACTTTTTCCAATAGCAAATTAACCATTTCAGGCTCATCATAGCAATAGATCATAGCTTGACTTACATCCATAAGACGTCCTGCGAGTGAGAAAGGCCCTATAACTCCTGCAAAAACTGGACGATCTTCTATTAAATTAACTGCTCTTCTTATGGCTTCAATATAAAGACCTGTTCTTCCAGTGCCAACTGAAGGAACTTTAAGTGCATCTACTTCTTCTTGTGTCGCAACAATTCCACCAACAACTGTAGGAACTTCGATCTCGGAAAATCTGATGTTTGACCCAAAACACTCTGCTTCAACAGACAAGTCCATCATGCTTAAAGCAGCCGCTGTATCGCAACGATCTGCAACAAGTTTCATACCCTGTGCTTGTTTTTCGCTATCAGAGATCAAGTCAATTACGCTTATGTCTAAAAGCTGAATTGACGGGAATGATAATACTGGTATTGCTTTCTTTCTTGGTGTGTTTACAACATCTGAGCACCACTTGTACATATCTCTTTTCACTTTTTCTTCCTCCAAATAATTCTTAATTTCTAATTAATCATAATTTCTAATTAATCATAATTTCTATGACGTTTACAATAAAGCAAAATTTCATTAAGCCCTTTGAATATAAGGGCTTCAACAATTTCTAAAAGTTACTCTATACTTCGTAGTTTACTCTAAAAACGAGATTATTTATAGAATTATTCGTTGATTTATTGCACTTTGTTATTTTATTCTGACTAAATCCCTTTTATAAAAACTTCTTTTTCCTGACTGACTGTTTTTTGAAACCCCATCTTTAATAGATAAGCCGCATGTTTTTTATTCATAGCAAAACTTGTAAATTTGTTATATCCTCGCTGTAAAAAATAATTTCTTTGCTCTTTATAAAGGTATTTTCCGATTTTGAAATCGCGATACTCAGGTATTACAAAATCCAGTTCAATTATTAGAGTATCCTCTCCAACTTTTTTGGCGAGAAAAATCCCGGCAGGAACCATATTTCTTAAAACAAAAAATCCAACAGTATCATCGTCAACTTTATATTCTCTCTCAGGGAAAAATTTTGCTATTTCATTTTTGTAAAAAGAAAGAAAATCAACAAGATATTCAAGGCTTCCGCTTACAGGAAGGATTCTGAAATAGTCCTTACCAGAATAAATTTTAACCAAATAGTAAATATTAATGCACATTATTATTAAGTTTGAAATCCCAACAGGTAAAGCACCAATACAAAATCCATAAACCGCAAACACAAGTGACCCCGTAAGATTAATCCATCGCAGCTTAATTATTGAACTCATAAGAAGTGAAATCAATACAAGTGCTGATGCAAGATAACCAATCCATTCAAGTATTCCAATGCCAAACATAATTTACCCCCTCAATATTAAGTCGTATTCATTATTGTTGCACAATTGAACGTTTTCTGCAACTATGCAGCTAATCATATTTTATTTGTTATAACGCCTATTTCAATTTAAACTTTATTGATTTTTTTTAACATCACCTTTCAGTGTTTGGTTGTCTATGGTAAAATAAATGAAATTATATTCTGTTTGTTTTTTAGGGAGATATGTGATTGTAATCACATGTGATTTGTAATATTGATTGGGAGAAGGTGATTTTTATAAAAAAAATATTAATTTTTGCATTTATAAAAACGATGCCTGTCCTTTTTGGATATTTATTTCTGGGCATTGCCTTTGGCGTTCTGCTTCAAAAAGCCGGATACAATTTTATATGGGCATTTTTCATAAGCACATTCGTATATGCAGGTTCTATGCAATTTGTTCTCGTTGGATTCCTTGGAAGCGGAATCGGTTTTCTTTCTGTGATTCTTATGACTTTATCCATAAATAGCAGACATATTTTTTATGGACTATCTTTTATCGAGAAATTTAAAGCTATGGGCAAAGCCTATCCATACATGATTTTTTCGTTAACAGATGAAACATATTCACTTTTATGCTCAGCAAAAATTCCATATAGGTTCGACGAAAAGAAAGTGTTTTTCACAATTTCACTTTTAGATCATATTTATTGGATTATGGGTTCTGTAATTGGAGCCTTGTTAGGTGAGTTGATTAAATTTAGCACTAAAGGAATCGATTTTGCGATGACCGCACTGTTCGTAGTTATATTTACCGAGCAGTGGCTTGATTATAAAACAAATATTCCTGCAATTACTGGAATATTGTGTGGTGGTATTTGTTTATTTATTTTTGGACCGGTAAATTTCATTTTACCATCCCTCATTTCATCTATATCAATTCTTCTTTTGCTGAAAAATCATATTCATGTAAAGGAGGATGTTTGTGATGCCTAATTTAAGGGACTTGGAAATTATTCTAATAATTGCTTTTTGCACATTCCTTACAAGAATTTTTCCCTTTGCAGTTTTCGGCAGGGGGCAGACACCTTCACCCATTGTAAAATTTCTTGGCAAAAGCCTTCCTGGAGCTGTAATTGCAATTCTAGTAATCTATTGTATAAAAACAATTAACTTTTTAGAAATTAATACTTTTGTCCCGCAGTTTATTGCAATTGCTTTAGTTGTAATTTTGCATTTATGGAAAAGAAATAATCTGCTTAGTATCGGATGCGGTACGGTCTGCTTTATGATTCTTGTCCAGACAGTTTTTAAATAACTTTTAATTTATTTTGAATTTTAAAATCTGACTTTTGTCTTTTGACTTTTGTCTTTTGACTTTTGTCTTTGACTTTTGACTTTTGACTTTTGTCTTTTGTCTTTTGTCTTTTGTCTTTTGTCTTTTGACTTTTGTCTTTTGACTTTTGTCTTTTGACTTTTGACTTTTGTCTTTTGACTTTTGTCTTTTGTCTTTTGTCTTTTGTCTTTTGACTTTTGTCTTTTGACTTTTGTCTTTTGTCTTTTGTCTTTTGACTTTTGTCTTTTGACTTTTGTCTTTTGACTTTTGTCTTTTGACTTTTGAACTTAAATTCAAATTAAAAGCACCTCGCAAATCCAGTATCAATTTGCAAAGTGCTATCTCTTTATAAATTATCAAACAAATATTATAATCGATGTTTATCTACTTGGAACTTATTGGTCAACATTGATTACAAATCAAGTAAAATAATTAATTGTACTGACTTTGTACCCGGATTTTTCGATTGATTCTACTACATCTTTTGTCTTTAATGTATCGATTCTCAAAATAAGTTCATTGCCTTGGAACACAATATGTGAAATGTTAATGTTGAAATCACTAATAATTTCAGTTATTGTTTTAAGGACGCCTGGGTGGTTATTATCAACAATAATGGTAATTCTACTGCCGCGATCACGGAATCCCATGATTTCAATAAAAGCATCAAAAACTACTGACTCGGTTATAATCCCTACAAGCTTGTCGCCTTCCATAACAGGTAGGCCACCTATATTGTTTTCGCGCATCACAACTGCTGCATCTTCGATTAAAGTTTCTGGGGTTACAGTTACAACTTTTTTTGTCATAATTGAATCAATTTTAGTTTTTGATAATAAATAATTGATTTCAAAAACACTTAATGATGTTGCTGGTGAAGGCGAAACCTCAATAAGTTTCCGCTCTGTAACAATCCCAACAAGCTCTCCATCTTTAAGTACCGGCATTCTTCTGATTTTCTTGGAGCGCATCAGTTCGAGCACATCCGCAACTGAGTCATCCGGCGAAACCGTGAAAGGATTGATAGTCATTTTGTCTTTTACGTACATAAATCTTACCTCCTGCCTTTATTTTATATGAAATTATTATTTAAATTACTCTGTCTTCCCAAGGTAAGCCATTCTTACCTCTTCACTTGCTGCTAATTCTGATGCACTTCCAGAAAGCACAATCTTTCCTGTCTCTAGCACATATGCTCTGTTGGCGATTGATAATGCCATGTTTGCATTTTGCTCAACAAGCAGAACTGTAGTTCCACCCTTGTTTATATCTTTGATAATTGAAAATATTTCGTTAACAAGTAGCGGCGCAAGTCCCATTGATGGTTCATCCATTAAAAGTAACTTAGGACGGCTCATAAGAGCTCTTCCCATTGCAAGCATTTGCTGCTCACCACCACTTAAAGTTCCAGCATCCTGTCTAATCCTCTCCTTAAGCCTTGGGAAGCGGGTGTAAACCATTTCTAAATCCTGCTTGATTTCGTTCTTATCTCTCCTGGTGAATGCACCCATTTCAAGATTTTCGAGTACCGTAAGGTTTGCAAAAACCCTTCTTCCTTCAGGAACATGGCTGATTCCCATTTCGACAATACGATTTGCCATAACACCCGATAATGGTTTATCTTTGAATGTAATTATACCACTTTTGGGTTGAATTAGTCCTGAAATAGTTTTAAGTATTGTACTTTTTCCAGCGCCATTAGCACCAATTAGAGTAACAATTTCACCCTCGTTTACTTCGAAACTAATATTAGTAAGCGCCTGAATAGTTCCATAAAAAACGTTGATTTCATTAATTTTAAGCAAAAGAGCCACCGTCCTCTCCAAGATATGCTTTGATTACTTTAGGATCTTTGCTGATTTCTGCGGGTGTTCCTTCAGCAAGAGTGACTCCATAATCAAGAACTGTTATTCTTTCACAAATTCCCATAACAAGGCTCATATCGTGTTCGATTAACAATATTGTCAGATTAAATTTTTCTCTTACAAAACGAATAAGCTGCATCAAATCCTTTGTTTCCTGTGGATTCATTCCAGCAGCGGGTTCGTCAAGAAGCAAAAGTCTTGGATTGGTTGCAAGAGCTCTCGTAATTTCAAGTTTTCTTTGTTCACCATAAGGAAGATTCTTTGCAAGTTCATTTTGCTTTGAATCCAATTTAAATATTTCAAGTAATTCCTGCGCCTTTTTAGTCATTCTTTCTTCTTCGCGATAAAAGGCAGGAGTGCGCAGAACTGCCTGCACTGAATTATACCCGGCACCTGTATGCAGTGCAATCCTCACGTTGTCAATAACAGTCAAATCCTTGAATAACCGTATGTTTTGAAATGTACGTGCTATTCCTTCACGAGTTGTCTGGTAGGGTTTGTGTTTATTGATATTGATAAGTTTATTTTTGTGTGCATTAAAGAATATTTCCCCTGAAGTAGGATTATAAATTCCAGACAACATATTAAACACAGTCGTTTTACCTGCGCCGTTAGGTCCAATTAAGCCTGCAAGTTCACCTTCACTGATATGAAAGTTAAAATTCGAAACAGCTTTAAGTCCGCCAAATTCGATTGAAAGATTTTTAGTTTCTAAAACAATCATTTTTATCTTCATGATTTATTCATCACAAATTGCAATGGACAAATCATCCTCCTTTTTATAAAAATTTCGTTACCGCCAAATACGGTAGGTACGGCAATGGTATTGCCATACGATCAATTTTTACTTAAATCTGAATAAATTCAGATTTAACCTCTCTTTCGCTTCTCAAAGGTATTCTTGATTTTAAGAAAATACTTCTGTCGTGAATCTTTATTTAAAATTCCTATAATAGAAAATTCTTTGTTTCCCATTAATCCTTTAGGCCAGAAAAGCATTACTGCTATCAATGAAAGTCCAAATACTACAAGTCTGAAATCTTTGAAAACTCGCAGCCATTCTTGTATGTATGTAAAACCAATAGCAGCAAGGATTGTACCAGTGATACTTCCTAATCCACCAAGAACGATTATAATAACAATATTAACTGAAGCTAAGAAGCCAAACATCGAAGGGTTTAGATAACCAAAAAATGCTGCATATAACCCACCACCTATTCCAGCAATAAAGGACGATATGACGAATGCAAATATCTTTTGGTATGCGGTATTTACTCCCATAGAATTAGCTGCAATTTCATCTTCTCTGACTGAAATTATTGCTCGTCCAGGTGAGGACTTTATCAAATTGCTCATTATTGCAACAACAACTATCGCAAATCCAAAAATCCAAGTAAAACTTATAAGTGCATCTGCTACATAATCTCCTGTATTAGAGAAAGAAGGAATGCCGTCGAGCCCTGAAGCACCCCCAGTTAGTTTCTCAAGATTAACTATTGTAATACGTATTATTTCGCCAAATCCCAATGTTGCAATTGCCAAATAATCTCCCCTGAGCCTTAAAGTCGGAAAGCCGATAATAAGACCGAATATCGAGGTAACAAGCCCTCCCATGATTATTGCAATAAGTAGAGGTAAATGAAACTGCATAACACCAATAGCAGTGCTATAAGCGCCGACACACATGAACCCTGCGTGTCCCAGTGCCAGTTGCCCAGTAAACCCCGTTACAAGGTTCAGACTTAATGCAACAATAAGATAAATCCCTGATAATGCAAGCAAACGAGCGTTATATTCATCAATTACTCCAACAAGTTGCAAAATGAACAAAACAGCAAATGTCAAAGCACCTACCACAAAAAGTGAGATTGTATTTTTTATTCCTTTAAATTTAAACATCCAAGACCTCCATATCACTACATCCAATTAAGAAACATCAAGTAGTGCGAATTTGTAGCTATACCTTTTCGTTTGTCTTTTTTCCAAGTATACCGGCAGGCCTTATTATAAGAATTATAATGAGTATGCCGAATGCAACTGCATCACCAAGCTTTGATGATACAAATCCTTTAGTAAGAGTCTCTGCAATTCCCATGATATATCCTCCGAGCATAGCACCAGGAATACTGCCAATCCCGCCAAGGACAGCTGCAACAAATGCTTTAAGACCAGGCATAATTCCCATGTAAGGTTCAACTTGTGGATATGAAAGTGCAAAAAGAACACCTGCTGCACCACCAATTGATGCGCCTATTGCAAATGTTATAGATATTATTCTATTTATATTTATTCCCATTAAAAGAGCTGCATCACGATCATATGATGTTGCTCTCATTGCTTTCCCTGTTTTAGTGTAGTTTACTACAATATTTAAAATAAACATGATTAGTATCGAGACAAAAACAACGATAATCTGAACTCTGCTAATATTAGCACCAAAAAGTTTAAAATTCTTATTAGGTAATGTAGGGAACTGTTTTGGGTTAGGTCCGATGAAAGGAAGGACCCTAGCAAGATTTTGTAGGAAAATAGAAACACCGATAGCGGTTATGAGAATGTTTATTTTTGGGGCATTTCTTAAAGGCTTATAGCATGCTTTCTCAATCGTCATTCCAAGAATTGCACAAACTATCATAGATGCAGTCATCGCAACTACAAGTGAAATATAACTTGGACCCATTGCCCTCATTACGAAAAATCCGGTAAAAGCACCTATCATCATAACTTCCCCGTGAGCGAAATTAATAAGTTTTACAATACCGTATACCATTGTATATCCCAATGCTATAAGTGCGTAAACGCTCCCAAGAGAAATCCCGTTTACCATCTGTTGTAAAAATTCCATAATTTGCCTCCCGTATTTTTATCTTCTTTAAAACTGACTTGTTAGCATATTCTAGGCCTTTATGAGTTAAATTTAGTATAAGTTAGTTTTTGGCTTCTTTCAGCCAAATGATGGGAGAGAAAATCCCTCTCCCATCATTGTAGCGTTCCATAAATTTAATTAATTCATAAACTAACCTAATACTGTTGTGGATAAATTTTTATTTTTATATGCAACATAATTTCACTGGTGACCTACTCTCACCACCTGTAGAGGTGGGAGCTTCTTGGGAAGTACAAACTAATGTTCACATTATTACCAAGCGATTCCCGTCAGCCCGACGGTTCTTTATATTTTCATAGTATACAACAAGATTGAGTATCAGGCTATCCCTAAAATTCTCAAACCCTTATCTCTTAGATTCATTGCAGCCTTTATATCCCTGTCGAGCACTTCGCCGCAGATGGGACATTCCCGGATGCGGTCTGCAAGGGTTAGATCCCCTGACTTTAATAAACCCCAATTCGTCTCCCGCCTATTCTTCTCGCATTCGTGAGTAAGGTTGAATAGAGGAGGGAGAATTCTTGCTACATGAGGTTAAAAACATTATTATGGGTTAACTGTCGTCTCGTAAACTTCTTTCAAAGCTCCACCTTCAAATACAACCTTTACCATAACAACTGATTTGATCGGGTTACGTTTAGCATCAAATTTAACTCTACCTGTTACATACTTCTTATCAGACTGTGCCATAGCATTCTTAATTTTTTCTGAATCTGTTGATCCAGCACGGGCAATTGCATCAGCAAGGAGATATGTAGCATCATATGCAAGAGCGGCAAGTGCATTTGGTTCAACTCCGTATGCTGCTTTATAATTAGCAACAAATGCTTTTACTTCTGGATCGTCTGCACCACTGGTATAGTGATTGCTATAATATGAGCCGTTAACTTCTTCGCCAGCATTCTTTGCAATCGCTTCCCATCCATCTCCACCGAGCATAGTTGCTTTGATTCCTTGATTTCTTGTTTGTTTTGCGATAAGAGATACTGTGCTGTAATAGTCAGGAATGAAAAGAACATCAGGATTTCCGCCCTCGATTTTTGTTAGCTGTGCAGCAAAGTCTTTATCACCTTTTGCATAGGATTCTTCAGCAGTAATAGTGCCGCCAAGTTCCTTGAATGTTTTAACAAAGTTATCTTTAAGACCTTTTGAATAGTCATTTGTGTTATCGAATATAACTGCAGCTGTTTTTGCTTTAAGATTATCAATAGCAAATTTTGCATTAACAGTTCCCTGGAAAGGGTCGATAAAACATGCTCTGAATACATAATCGCCTGCATCTGTAACAGTTGCATTAGTCGATGATGGTGTAATCATAACAATTTTTCTCTTTTGAGCTTCTTTTGACAAAGGGATTGAGCAGTTACTTGTAAGAGCGCCTACAATTCCAACAACTTTATCTTTTGTGACGAGTTTTGTGAAAGCGTTAAGTGTCTTTTCTGGATTTGCTTCGTCATCTTCGATTACAGATTCAAGTTGTTTCCCAAGAACTCCACCTTTTGCATTTATTTCTTTAATTGCAAGATTGATAGCATCTCTTGACTGTGTTCCGTAAGCTGAAACTTCTCCGCTTATTGGCTGAATTCCACCGATTTTGATAGTGTTGCCGGCTCCATTGCATCCTGGTAACAGGCTTGTGAGCATTGTTGTAGCAATAAGAATAGCTAGTAATTTTTTAACCATAGAAACCTCCTCCATATTTTGATCCATCTTTTTATTATAAAAATAGATTCAAACATACTACAAACAGCTTTGTCTATTTCTAGTATATTATTATCTAATCTTACCCAAATTTATATTTTCTAAAAGACAAATAAAAGGAAATTAGTCACGCACCATTGAATGTGAACATTATATTATACAAAATGCATTTTTAGCAAGGTTTTTTTGAATTTTTAGCATAAAATATTCCATTTTTGCAATTTTGTCAAACTTTACTTTCATTTATTTAAGTTTGCTCTGTTAAATCTTAATAAATATGATAATTTGCATGAAACCAGTATTATATTTTTGAGCAGATTTCAAATTGTTTGATTTCTTAACTATTTGAAAATCTCATTTTATTAAGTATTAGATTCATTAACTCTTTGAAATATTACATTTTATTCGGATTGTTAAATTTCCTATCTTTTTGAAATTCCCATTTTATTGTTAAATTTCTTATCTTTTTGAAATTTTCATTTTATTGTTAAATTTCCTATCTTTTTGAAATTCCCATTTTATTGTTAAATTTCCTATCTTTTTGAAATTTCCATTTTCTGCTGTTTCAATTTCTTTGCTCCACCTCTAATATCTTTTTCTGAGCACTTTGCAATATAGAACAGTAATTTTCATGAGCAAGCAATTCGCAGGATTTATCAATGTTCGCCCAACAATATTCCTCTATCTCATCCTGTCTCATTATTACTTTTCCATTTTGCTTTGCAAGGAATAATACAACTGTTTTTGTTCCATTGGATTTTAATCTGTATGTTATTTCCTTGCGAAAATCATTAACAAGCTCTACTTTCATGCCTATTTCTTCATAAATTTCTCTTAAAGCTGTCTCTTTCTCAGTTTCAGCAAATTCTGTGTGTCCTTTCGAAAAACTCCAGGTTCTTGAACGCCTCTGAAATAAAAGAAGAAACTCAATTGCCTTATTCTCAATCCTATAAACTAGTACCCCACAGGATTTATGATGCACAAAATTATTGGCACTTCCAACATTCTCGGCTTTTGAATTGTTTGATTTGTCGTCCATCATTATGCAAACTCATCTTTCCTTCTTCTTAGTATTTGGAAGCTTTTCTCAACTTACAAATTGATTTACCTCCTGAATCATATAAAAATGTAAAAATAGTATTAGTTGTATTTAAGTTTTTGTGATGATAACTTTCTTATTTTCTCGGTCATTTACAATCTTTTTCTGTAAGAAGAAATCTCTTCTTAAATCCCCCTGTTAAGAATCTCCAGATAATTTTAGGTGTAGTGAGCCATGCAATTTGAGCATTATTTTTCTTATTTTCGAGCATTTTTGGTATAAAATATTCTGCAACCGTTTCTGGCCGATCCGCTAAAATATTAAAAATCTTTATAAAGCTTTTGTCTTTAAGAACAGGAGAGTCTTGTCCATCACAAGTTTTTATAATGAAATCTGTTAGCATCATCCCAGGCGAGAGTCTGCCTGCAAAAACAGGAGTTCCGTCTAATTCTTTTGCTAAGCCTTTAGTAAAGTATGTAAGAGCATGTTTGGTTGTTCCGTAAAGGATAGTTTTTGGCTGAATCATATTGTTTGACCCAAGTCCTTCCATATTCCATATTTGTCCGTCGCCTTGAGCTATCATATTCTTTGCTGCGATTTGGGATCCATAAATCATGCCTTTAATATTTGTATTAATAATCGCGTCAACATAAGCAGTCTCTGTTTCATACAAGAGCTCATGAGGCGCATTTCGTCCTGCATTATTTATCCAGTAATCAATTTTGCCCCATTTCTCTTTGCAAACCGCCCATAATTTCTCAATTTCTTCTCTGTTTGTAACGTTGCAAATAATATAAATTATCTTACTTTCATACTCTTCGAGCTCATGTTTTGCAAGTTCAAATGATTTTTCTGATCTGCCCGATATTGTTACATTACAGCCAGCTTTAAGAAACTCCTTAGCCATACAATACCCGATTCCCCTTGAGCTTCCTGTTATAACAATGTTTTTCATATCAACACCTGATAAGTCAAATTTAATTTTGACCATCTGTCCTTCCATGTATTTATCAAATTAATTTTTATGATTATTATTTCTGCCTCTGAGCCATATATGTTAATTTCAGCATTAATTTCCCAGGTGCAAATTTAGAAAAAAGACGTGTCATCTTCATTGCGGCTCCAGGGATAATGACACTTTTACGTTTAAACATCATTCGAATTGCATAATCCGCAACATAAGAACTATCTAACCCTCTTACACCGGTACCAATTTTTGCTACAACATCAAACTCTGTTTTGACAGGACCTGGGCAAAGGGTTCCTACATAAACTTTACTTCCAGCTTGTTTCAACTCTTCATTTAAAGCAAGAGTTAATCTGAGCACATATGCTTTCGTCGCATAATATCCAGCAAAAAGTGGACCAGGAAAAAAAGCCGCAATAGATGCAACATTCAAAATATATCCAGAATTTTTGGCTTTAAAATCTTTATAGAAAAGTTTTGTTAATATATGAACTGACTTAATATTTAGATCAATCATATTTAACTCTGTAGCAAGATCGGTTTCATCAAAACTACCATAAACTCCGAATCCTGCATTGTTAATAACAATATCAACTCCTTTGTCCTTAACCATTTCATAAAGTGTGTAGCATGATTCCAATTCCGATAAATCAAGTTTGATCAATGTAACATCGGTTTTTAGTTCGGACTTTAGTTGTTCAAGGCGATCCATTCTTCTGGCAACTAAAATTAGATCGTATCCTAAAATAGAAAGAATCTTTGCCATATCATGGCCAATCCCAGAACTTGCACCAGTAATCAGAGCTTTCATTTCAATTACCTCATTTCTTCTATAAAATTAGTAAATACCAATACTCCATTAATTGTAAAAAGAATAAACCGTGATTTCGACACTCGAACCAATGATTAGATAATAAGATAATAAGGTAATAAGATAATTAGATAATTAGATAATTAGATAATAAGATAATAAGATAATAAGATAATAAGATAATAAGATAATTGGTTCGGGTGTCAAAAGCATCAAAGCAGTGATAGGTGATAAATGTTGATGAAATCGCCAAATATTGGCCATTACAAGCAATCTGGCATTTGAAATCTTCTTAAGTCACCGTCGAGCAAAATCTGACTAATTACAATAAATAAAAATCATGCTTTTGACACCCGAACCATGATTTAACAAAACACAAAACTTCTAAATATAATTGCAATGATTTGATGCTACTTGGCAAACTACTTAATAGCCAGCTACCTAGCATCCTGCTGCTTAGCAAACTACTTAATAGCCTACTTTTTCTCCAACAAAAATAATCTTTATTCTGTCTTTTTGCCTCTGCTTAGCAGAAACGAGATAATTACAGCAAATTCTTTCTTCACTTGCGCAGCCGTCAGTCATATCAGAAAATTGCATTTGCAATGACACACATGCACCATTTTCCTTGCAATAAGTTTTACAATTAAGTCTTACACAGTTACGGGGGGCAGCAATTTTCTTAACGCGAAGAATTGCTTCATCAAGGTTCTTAACTATTTTATTTACTGAAACAACCATTACAACTGATTTTGGTCCATGTGCGATTGCTGATACCCGGTTTGACCTGCCATCAACATTATAGAGCTCTCCATTTTCTGTAACAGCATTGCAACTAGTGAGATAGAAATCAACATCATATGAATCCATATATATTTTCCTAATATCCTCCGGGTCTAAATCCTCCTCATATCTGTCGATAAACTCGTAGTTTTCTTTCCGTAAAAAGTCAATAACGCCGCATTCAAAAAGCGTCATACTGCCGCCTACAGCAACTTTGCTACCTTCGGCAATCATTTTCTTTAACACCGGTATTACATCAGTTTTCTTATCAGCATAAAATGTCGCAATTCCGTTGCGGTTAAGGTTTTTAATTGTAAGAGCAAGATCATGTGTCATAAATTTCCTCCAAATATAAAGCATGTGACCTACTCTCACCACCTGTAGAGGTGGGAGCTTCTTGGGAAGTACCGAATCCTATTTGTATCGCTGTTCTTAAGAAAGTCACATTTTATTGGTATACTAGGTTGAATGTGTTTATGATGCTCTGCTTTTTCTCAATTCTTCAATTATCTTCATTGCTTCCTTGCCACTCTCATTTATCCTTCTAATTCGTTCTTCCGAACTTAGATCCTTTGTCTCTTCATAATGTTTTTCACGTATTTCATGTATTTCCCTTACTGCCGAAGGCTCTTTA